>NZ_JBHVXZ010000238.1:0-5653 GCF_042881395.1 Amycolatopsis sp. NPDC058278
CGCCGGGCGGGCACCCCCACCCCGCGGGCGCGCCCCGCCCCGGTCCCCACCCAGGAGAAAGCCCATCCATGAGTGAGCCCATTCTCGAGATCAAGGGCCTGAACAAGAGTTTCGGCCCGGTCCACGTCCTCCACGACGTGGACTTCGACGTGCGTGCGGGCGAAGTGACCGCCCTGGTCGGCGACAACGGCGCCGGCAAGTCGACGCTCGTCAAGTGCATCGCCGGCATCCACCCGTACGACTCGGGGGCCGTGCGGTTCAACGGCGAGGACACCCACATCCGCGGCCCGCGCGACGCCGCGGACCTCGGCATCGAGGTCGTTTACCAGGACCTCGCGCTCGCCGACAACCTCGACATCGTCCAGAACATGTTCCTCGGCCGCGAGCGCGGCAATGCGTGGAAGCTCGACGAAGCCAGCATGGAGAAGGCCGCCCGCGAGACGCTGGCCTCCCTGTCCGTGCGGACCGTGAAGTCGGTCCGCACGCCGGTCTCCTCGCTGTCCGGTGGTCAGCGGCAGACCGTCGCCATCGCGAAATCGGTGCTGTGGAACAGCAAGGTCGTCGTGCTCGACGAGCCGACCGCAGCCCTCGGTGTCGCGCAGACCCGGCAGGTGCTGGACCTGGTCCGGCGGCTGGCCGAGCAGGGCCTGGGGGTCGTGCTCATCAGCCACAACATGGCCGACGTGTTCGAGGTCGCCGACCGCATCGCCGTGCTCTACCTCGGCCGGCTCGTCGCCGAGGTGCACACGAAGGACGTCTCCCACGGCCAGGTCGTGGAGCTGATCACCGCGGGTCGCTCCGGTGACCTCGGTCTGGCCCGGCCCGAAGCCGTGGTCCTGTGAGCGGGAAGAAAGAACCGGAAATGACTGAAACCCCTGCCAAGCACGAGGTCGGCACCCCCGCCGAAGCGCTCGCGCAGACCCAGAACACGTCTGCGGCGATCACCGACTTCGGCATCGACACGACATCGATGTCAACCGGCGAGGCGATCCGCGACTACTTCGCCCGCCTGCGGGCCGGCGAGCTCGGCGCGCTGCCGTCGCTGTTCGGCCTGCTCGTGCTCGTCATCCTCTTCAGCGCGCTGTCGGACAACTTCTTCACCCTGGCCAACATCGCCAACGTGTTCCCGCAGGGCGCGGGCGTCATCATCATCGCGATGGGCATCGTGTTCGTGCTGCTGCTCGGCGAGATCGACCTCGCCGCGGGTGTGGCCTCCGGTGTCGCAGCGTCCGTGATGGCCCTGCACTACGTGCACGCCGGGAACCTGCTGGGGACCCTCGGGACCGGCGTGTTCATCACGTTCATCGGGGTTCTCGCCGTCGCCATGCTGCTGTCCGCCTACCAGCGGATCTGGGCCGGTGCCGCGCTTTCGCTGCTGGGCCTGCTGATCGTCGCGATCGGCGTCCCCGCCAACGCCTGGCTCGAGATCTTGCTGGCCATCTGCGTCGGCACCGCGATCGGCTGCATCACCGGTTTCCTCGTGTCGAAGATCGGCATGCCGTCCTTCGTCGTGACGCTGGCGCTGTTCATCGTGTGGCAGGGCGTCCTGCTGCAGTTCATCGGTGAGGGCGGCACGATCGGCATCACCAACTCGGACATCCTGTACAAGATCTCCAACGGCAACCTGAACATCCTCGGCAGCTGGATCTTCTTCCTCGTCGCCGCCGGCGGGTTCGCGGTGATCACGCTGATCAGCCACTTCAAGCGGCTCCAGCGCGGCCTGGTCGTCCAGCCGACGTCGCTGGTCATGATCAAGGTCGGCGCGCTCGTCGTGCTGTCGGCGGTGGGAACGTGGCTGCTGACCATCAACCGCTCGCCGAACAAGGCGGTCGTCACGATCGAGGGCGTCCCGTACGTCATCCCGATCATTCTGGTGCTGCTCGTGGCCGGGACCTACGTGCTCAACCGGACCAAGTACGGCCGGTACGTCTACGCGGTCGGCGGCAACAAGGAAGCCGCCCGCCGCGCCGGTATCGACGTGCCGAAGATCCGCGCGAGCGTGTTCGTCATCGGCTCGGCGGTGGCCGCCGTCGGCGGCATCGTCGCCGCGTCGAAGGTCGGTTCGGTCAGCCCGCAGTCCGGTGGCCTGAACACGCTGCTGTTCGCGGTCGGTTCGGCCGTCATCGGCGGCACGTCGCTGTTCGGCGGCAAGGGCCGCGTGTCCGACGCCGTGGTCGGCGGGCTCGTGATCGCCGTCGTCATCAACGGCCTAGGCCTGCTCAAGCAGCCGGCCGCGGTGGTCAACATCATCACCGGCCTGGTCCTGCTGCTCGCCGCCACCGTCGACGCGCTGTCCCGGCGCCGCGCGGCTGCGTCGACGCGCTGAACCAGCATGGGATGATCAAGCCCGTGTCCAGTTCACCCGTCGCCCGACCGGACGAGGTGCGCCGGCACAACCGCACGACCCTGCTCCGCCTGCTGCACGTCGGCGGGCCGAGCACCCGGGCGACCCTGGCCGCCGAGCTGGGGCTCAACCGGAGCACGATCAAGACCCTCGTCGACGGGCTCGCCGAAGCCGGCGTCGTCGAGGAGAAGGTGCCGAGGCCGGGACGAGGGGCGGGCCGCCCCTCGCTCCTGGTCCTGCCCCAGCCCCACGCGGCGGTCGTGCTCGCGGTCGACCTGCAGGTCGAGCACGTCGCGATCGCCCTCGTCGGGCTGGGCGGGCAGATCCTGGGCCGCAACAGCTGGAACCTGCGCGGCCGGATGAACCAGCCCGAAGAGGTCATCACGCACATCATCGAGTCGACGGCCATCCTGGCCGGCGACCTCGACGTGAGCCCGGTGGCGGCCGGGGTGTCGGTGCCCGGCGTCGTCCGGCGCGCGGACGGGCACGTGCACGAGGCCCCGAACCTGCGCTGGACCGACGTCGCCCTCGGTGAGCGGCTCGGCGGGGTGCTGCAGATCCCGATCCTGGTCGGCAACGACGCCGAGTTCGGCGCGGTCGCCGAGCACCTGCGCGGGGCCGCCCGCGGGGCGTCCGACGTGGTGTACATCTCGGCGGACGTCGGGGTCGGCGGCGGCGTCATCGCCGAAGGCTCGGCGTTGCGCGGCGGCTCGGGGTACGTCGGCGAGATCGGGCACATGGTGATCCGCCCCGACGGGCGCCCCTGCTACTGCGGCAGCAGCGGCTGCTGGGAGACCGAGGTCGGCGAGGCGGCCCTGTGCCGGGCGCTCGGCCTGGCCGAGGACACCGCCCGCGGGGCGATCCTGTTCGAGCTGCGCGAGCTGGGCCGCGACCCCGAGGCGGCGATGACGCGGCTCGCGGAGTTCGCCGAGTGGCTGACGCTGGGGCTGATCAACGTCGTCAACCTGCTGGGGCCGCAGCTGGTGGTCCTCGGCGACCTGCTCACGGTGCTGCCGGAGCCGGTGCTGCGGCACGTCGGCACCGAGGTGCGCCGGCGCAGCCTGGTGAGCCGGGCGGTGGGCGGCACGCGGATCGTCAGCTCGGCGCTGGGGGCCGACGGGAAGCTGCTCGGCGCCGCCGAGGTGGCGTTCGAAGTCGTGCTGGATTCTGTCTGATTTCCTGTCCGGTTTCGTGTCCGGAATCACTGCTTATCGCGGCTGAACCGTGATTTCCGCCACGCAATCTGCAAGATGCAAAAAGGCGGCCCGGGATGCAGAAAGGCGGCCGGTGCCTGTGCGCACCGGCCGCCTTTCGCGTCTGCAGGGTTACCGCTGGATGTCGGCGGACAGTTCCTTGAGCTTGGCCTCGTGCTCGCGGGCGTGGTGCCCGCAGAAGAGCAGTTCGCCACCCGTACTGAGGATGGCTCGTACCTGAGCTGCTGCTCCGCACCGGTCACAGCGGTCGGCGGCGGTCAGTTCGGGGCGGGTGAGCGTCGGCGTTGTCATGGGGGTCTCCCTCCGTCCCGGCACCGGTCGCCCGGTGCCATCGATCCAGCTACGCCCACTTCGGCACTGCTGCCGGTGACGGCGATCGCCTCCGGCTCCGCGTGTTCGTGCTTCCACTGTTCCAGACGTTTCGCGGCTCGCAAGTGTTCCCGCGCCGGTGGGACCTGAGTCACGTCGATTTACCCCGGATGCCGTAGTGGTCTCCCGCATTCCAGGAGACGATTACCCGGAGAGTTACGTTTTCCGTGGTCAGGCAGCATGGGGTGGTGAGTACGGTGACTTCCCCGCGGCGGCTTTCGGCAGTGCCGGCCCCGCTCTTGTTCGTTCTCAGCGGAATTTCGATGTACGCCGGAGCGGCGGTGGCGGTCGACCTGTTCGGCCACGCGACCCCGGCGGGGGTGGCCTGGCTCCGCTGTCTGGGCGCGGCGGTGGTCCTGCTGGCCTGGCGGCGCCCGGGCCGCGCGGCGTGGCGGGGCAGACGGCTGCTGCTGGCGATCGTGTTCGGCGTGGTGACGGCGGGCATGAACGTGCTCTTCTACGAGGCGATCGCCCGCCTGCCCCTGGGCACGGCGGTGGCGGTGGAGTTCGCCGGCCCGGTGGTGGTGGCGGCCCTGGGCTCCAGAACGCTGCGCGACGTGCTCGCGCTGCTCCTGGTGGCGGCGGGGGTGGTGGCGATCGCGGACGTCCGCCTCGGCGGCAGTTTCTGGGGAGTGGTGTTCGCACTCGGTGCGGCTCTGGCGTGGGCGGGGTACATCCTCCTGGGCAAGAGGGTGGCCGTGGGTGGCGACGGCATCGACAGCCTGGCGATCGGCTTCTTCGCGGGGACGGTCGTGTTGTCCCCGCTGGCCCTGGGGACGGGCCCGGTGTGGTCTTCGCCACGGTTGCTGCTGCTGGGGATCGGGGTGGGGGTGCTGTCGACGGTGGTGCCGTACGCCCTGGACCAGGTGGTGTTGCGGCGCGTGGGCCAGGCACGGTTCGCGACGCTGCTGGCGTTGTTGCCGGTGACCGCGGGGGTGATGGGGTTCGCGCTCCTCGGGCAGGTGCCGAGCCTGCCGGAGGCGGTGGGGACGCTGGCCGTGGTGGCCGGGGTGGCGCTGCGGAGCCGGGAGTCGCGGGCGGTGGAGCCGCCGGGGTGACTGGGGGTGCTTCAGCGGGTGTTGGCGGGTTCGGACAGTTTGAGCGCTGGGTGCCCGAGGTGAGGTTGCCCGGCTGGGGGCGTTTCGGGATTGTTCGTTCGGGATGGTTCGGAGGCCACCGGCCCGGCGCTCGCGGCGGGTTGCCCACAAGCCCCTCGTGATGTGGACAACCAGGCCCAGGCCGGGTGTTTTCGGGCAGTTTCCGTCGGTCGCCCCCGATACGCTGGAAGCGGGGGCAGCCCCCTGGGAGGGCGGGCCCTGCGGCGGGCGGGCTCTGCGGCGGGCGGGCTCTGCGGCGGGCGGGCCCTGTGGGGGGCGGGCTCTGCGGTGGCCGGGCTCTGTGGCGGGCGGGCGCTGTGGCGGGCACGCGCTCCGGCCCGGGCCACTTGCCCGCGGCCCCGGCCGGGCCCGTCGGGCCCGCGGGAGGCAGGCCCCAGGACGACCGGGCGGATCGGCTGCCAGCGGAGCCGTGGACCGCGCCAGGATCGGATCGTGATGGCCCCCGCCGCGCCCGGCCGGGATACTGAGCGCGGGCGGCAGGAAGCGGGTGGCCATGACCAAGGCGGCGTGGGGGGGGGCGGGGGGGGGGGCGCGCCGGGCGGGGGGGGGGGGGGGGCGATCGGGGGGGGGGGGACCGGCCGGACGGGGGGGGCGGGGGGTTGGGGTGG
>NZ_JBHVXZ010000239.1:0-5578 GCF_042881395.1 Amycolatopsis sp. NPDC058278
CAGCAAGATCCGGCTGTTCCACACGCGGGGCGTCCCACACCGGGACGCCCCGCCTGTTTCATTTCTCGCCGGAAATAACCCGATCGGGGGAATCCGTGCCCGAGAATTGTCATCTTTTTCGGCACAATGAATCGGGCGGGTTGCGTTAAAATCCTGGCTGAACTCGGCGAAACGGGCAGCGGAAACGCAACGCAGGGGGGCTGATGAGCGAAGTACCACCGGCCGCGCCGATCCAGGTCGGCAGCGGAGGTAGTCCCGGCGGCTACAAGTTCGAGCCCGGCCAGGTCGACGCCGTGCTCAAGCAGTGGCAGGACCTCTACGAGGAACTCCAAACGGACATCAACAATGCGCGGAAAGTCGCCTTGGTCCGGCCGCCGGGCGCTGAATTCGCCAGCCGCCTCTTCGTCGACTCCGGCGCTGAGGAATCCGGCCACTCGCTCCTCGAACAGCACGAACGGATGCGGGACTACGTGCTGAACTACATCCACGCGCTCCAAGCAGCGTCGGGCAAGGTCCAGCAGGGCGAGCAACTCGCGACCGAGGCAGTCAGCAGCCAGAAGCCGGGTTTCTGATGCGTACCTTCACCCGGCTCACCGTGTGCACCGTCGCCGCCCTCGCACTGCTCACCGCATGCACCGGGAAGACAGGGACCACCGACGGCTCGGCTTCACCCGCACCGACCGGCGAGGCCACGGACAACGGCGCGCCCAAGGTGCCCGCCGCCCTCAACGTCGACGGCATCCTCACCGATCCCTGCAGCGCACTCTCGGCGGCGCAGCAGGACGACATCGGCATGGTCAAGCCGGGGAAGGCGAACCAGGGTCCCACCGGACCGGCGTGCCGATGGCACTCAGCGTCCTCGAGCCTGAACTCGGTGGAAGTCAGCCCATTCACCGCGAACAAGAACGGCCTCTCCGACATCTACGCCCAGAAGGCCGGCAAGCCCTACTTCGAGCCGGTCACGGTCGCGGGCTACCCCGCCGTGTCGACCGATGTCTCGGACCTGCGCTCCAGCGGCGACTGCCCGCTCTGGGTCGGCGTGAGCGATCAGCTCGTCGTCGTGGTCACCGCCCAGCTCGGCGAGGGGAAGAACCGGGCCACGCCCTGTGTGGTGGCCCAGAGAGTCGCCGAAGCGATGATCCAGCATCTCAAGGAAGCGGCTTGAGAGCCGTGGCACCGAGCGCTTGAGGAGGGTGGGACACCGTGGGGAATACAGCCAACTCTGTCGGCAAGGGACTCAAGGGCGCCGCCGCCGGGGCCGTGGCCGGGTCGGTCGTGCCCGTGGTGGGGACCGCGGCCGGCGCGGTGGTGGGCGGTCTCGTCGGTCTGTTCAGCGGGGGCCCGGACGCCCGGCACGCCGAGGCGGACATCGGCGGTCAGTCGATCGACGCCCGGGCGATCTGGGAACAGATCAGCCCGGGGAACACCCATTCGCTTGACGAAGGTTCCGGCGCCGCCAAAGCCCTTCAAGAAGTCCACGCGGCCCGGTCCCGGCAGATCGACGCGCTCAACAAGACGATGGACGCCGCCTGGCAAGGCGGTGGCGCGTCGGCCGCACAGGCCGGTGCCCACCCGCTGGCCATCTGGCTCGACTCGTCGGCGAACAAGCTGCGGCAGAGCCACACGTACCTCACCAACCAGGCGGAGTCGTTCCACACCGTCAAGGGCAAGGTGCAGGAGATCGCGAAGAAGCCGCCGTCGGCCGGGTTCCTGGACGGGCTCAACCCGTTCAGCGACAAGGACGACGAGATCAACAAGTACAACGAGCAGGGCAGGACGAACGTCGCCGCGTTCGCCGCCTACTACCAGGCGAGTGCGCAGAACGCCGGCGGTATGCCGCAGTACCAGGCCTGGGAGGGCAACAACCTCTCCGAGCCCGGCGGTGG
The DNA here is from genome assembly GCF_042881395.1 of Amycolatopsis sp. NPDC058278. Taxonomy (NCBI): domain Bacteria; kingdom Bacillati; phylum Actinomycetota; class Actinomycetes; order Pseudonocardiales; family Pseudonocardiaceae; genus Amycolatopsis; species Amycolatopsis sp. NPDC058278. The sequence continues at coordinate 1,887 of NZ_JBHVXZ010000239.1, forward strand.
CGGGCACTTCGGCGGCGGGGGCGGCGGAAGCTTCGGCGGCGGCGCTGGTGGTGGTGGCGGTGGCGGTGGCGGTGGCGGTGGCGGTGGCGGTGGCGGTGGCGGTGGCTCCTTCGGGAGCGGTGGCGCGGGCACCGGTTCGTTCACCCGGCCCACGACCGAGCCGCCGCGGTTCGACGCCACCCCGCCGGGCTCCCCACCGCCGGGCACCACGCCGCCGGGCGGGAACCACCCCGCACCGGACTTCCCCGGTTCCGGACCGGGCCGGTTCGGCGACGGGACGAACTCGGCCGGGTACCTCGCGCCGGACTCCGCCGCGAGCGGGTTCGGCCCTGTCGGCGGCGGGTTCGGCCCCGTCGGCAGCGGTGGCTTCGGTCCGGGCGGCGGCAGTGCCGGCAGTGCTGACGCCGGCGGGTTCGCGGGCGGGTTCGGTCCGGGCGCGGGCGCCCTCTCCGGAACCGGCGAGCCCGCGACCGGTGGCGGCCCCCGGGGCGCCGGTGGCGCGGCGGGCGTCCGGGCCGGTGCGACCGGCGCCGGCGGGATGGGCGGCATGGGGCACGGCGCCGGCAAGGGCGGAAAGGGCGCCGAAGACGAAGAGCACACCAGCAAGTACCTCATCGCCGAGGACCCGAACGAGCTCTTCGGCTCGGACACGCTGACCGCTCCGCCGGTCATCGGCGAATGACCCCGAGGGACGCCCGTGCTCGACCAGCCCACCAGATTCACCATCCCGACGCTGCTCAACCTGATCAAGCGCCGTGGCGGTGAAGCACACCAGACCTTTTCCGAGACGCCGACCTTCTACGACGAGACCGCCGAGCGCGCGCTAAACCAGCAGGTCGACGCGGTGCTGACCCAGTCGGGCCTCTTGGGGCCCCGGGGCATGGACCCCGACCTGCTCGCCCTGCTCGAGTCGCTGTCGCAACCGCAGCTGGAGTTCTACGGCTGGTTCGACGGGGAGTTCGAGGACGACAGCCCACCGAAGTTCTCCGCGTTCTCCGGCAGCGGCAACGGCGGCGGCTTCGTGCTCATCCGGGTCAGCGGTGAGGAGACCGTGGTCCTGCAGCGGCAGCGGACCGACCGGACCCTGCCGACGTTCCTCGAACTGATCCCGGCGGGTCACCCGGCCGCCGGCCAGCCACTCATCACCAGCAAGAGCGAGTTCGACAGCGGCCGGGCCACCACGGCCGGGGACGTCCCGCAGACCATCCTGCAGAAGCCGCCGGCGCGCGGCGGACCGCTGTCGCCGCTCAAGGAGATGAAGCGGATCATCGGCCTGCCGAGGACCGGCGCGGGAACGTTGTACGTCGCGGGCCGCCGGGGGCCCGGCACCCGACGGCGGCGCTGCCCACGGCCGATCAACTTCATCGACACCGCCGAGGGCCGCTGGCTGATGGAGGAACGGCCCGGCCGCGGGGACTCGCTCGTCGTGTTCACTCCCGGCACGCCCCAGGCGATCGGTGAGCGGCTGCGCAACGCCCAGAGCGCGCTGAACTGAGGTGGCCGGCGCCCCGCCTTTACGCTTTTCGGGGAACCTCGGACACCTCGGCGGCGTCGGAGGAGAATGGGCGGGGACGCGAAGGGGATGGATCGGGATGGGTAACGAGGTCAACATGTCCGCGCCGGCCGGTGGTGGCGGCGGCTTCACGTTCGACGCCGACAAGATCGACGGCGTCATCAAGAAGTGGCAGGACCTGCAGGCCGACCTGAAGCGCGACTACGACGACGCCAACCTGATGGCGAACGTGAAGGCGCCCGGCAAGGAGTTCGCGAGCGGCGACTGGGAGAAGCTCGCGAACCCGTCCGGCAAGGCGTTCCTCGAGCAGAACCAGAAGATGCAGGACTACGTCAAGAACTACATCGACGCGCTCACCGCCGCGAAGCAGAAGATCACCACCAAGGAGTCGGACGCCTACACCGACCTTTCGAAGACGGGGAACCAGGCCACGTGAACCGACGACTCATCGCCGTCCCGGCGCTGGCCTTCGCCGTGCTCGCCGTCGCCGGCTGCGCCGGCAAGACCCGGGGCACCGCCAACCCGGCGCCGTCCACCGCCGAATCGAGCACCGAGACCACCCGGTCCACCGCCGACACCGCGCCGCGGGTGCCGAGGCCGCTGGACACCGCGTCGATCACGTCGGACGCCTGTGCCACGATCGACGCTTCCGGGCGCTCCACGCTGGCCCTGGGCGAGGGCACCCCGCGCACCACGGGCAACGGCCCGAGCTGCACGTTCCAGGAAGCCGCCGACCCCGGCAACCAGATCGACGTCACGACGGTCACGGCGAACAAGAACGGGCTGCAGGACGTCTACGACACCAAGGCCAACGACGCCTACTTCGGCGAGTCCCAGGCCTACGGGTACCCGTCCGTCTACGCCGCGGCGGTGGACGGGCGCAAGAGCGGCAAGTGCGGTCTGTTCGTCGGCGTGACCGACCAGCTGGCGGTCAACATCCTGGTGCAGTACGACCACGGCGCCGGGGTGTCGGACCCGTGCTCGGTGGCGCAGAAGTTCGGCGAAGCGATGATCCACGCCTTGGGAGGCTGAGATGCTGGAACTGGTGCTCCTGGGCGGCTTCGCCGCCTACAACCTGGCCACCACGCATTCGGACGACCACACGTCGGTCCAGGGCGACCGCAAGATCGACTGCTACGACATCTGGGAGAAGATCACCACCGGTCCCGGCGCCGGTTCGATCGAGAACGGGCAGTCGGCGGCGAGCCGGCTGAAGGGCGCCTACTCCGAACGCCTCGGCACCATCGACGCACTGGCCAAGGAGATGGACGCGGCCTGGACGGGCGGCGGCGCCGAAGCGGCGCAGAACGCCGGCGCACACCCGCTGCGGGTGTGGATGGAGGACTCCGGCACCAAGCTCACCGACTCCGACAAGTACCTCGGTGAACAGCACAACGCCTTCACCACGGTGCACGCGCAGGTGCAGCAGGTGCCGAAGGACCCGCCGAAGAACAACCTGCTCAACGCGGTGACGCCGTGGACGACCGACACCGACCGGGCGATCCGCGACTACAACGCCAAGGGCCAGGCCAACGTCGACGCCTTCAACACCTACTACAAGGCGAGCAACGACAACGGCCAGAAGATGCCGACGTACTCGGCGCTCCAGGGCCAGCAGGAGAACGTCAACGTCGACAGCGGCAAGGACGGCAAGAAGAAGCCGGGTGGCAAGGACGGCAACGGCTCGGGAGACGGCAACGGGACCGGCACCGGCACCGGCACCGGGACCGGCACGGGACCCGGCGGCGTGAACATGCCCGGCCCAGGTGGCGTCCCGTCGTTCCCCGGCCAGCCGAACACCCCTGGTGGCAGCTTCGACCCGTCGAAGGTGCCGGGCTTCGACGACCGCTCCAACACGCCGAACTTCGACCCCTCGAAGATCCCCGGCGGGAACTACGACCCGTCCCGGCTCCCCGGGGGCAGCAACTACACCCCGCCGAACTTCAGCGACGGCACCCACTCGTCGGGGTTCACGCCGCCGAAGATCCCCGGGGCCGGCGGCTTCGGGCCCGGCGGCTCGGGCGGAGCGGGTGACTTCTCCATCCCCGGCGGCGGCTTCGGCCCCGGCGGCTCGGGCGGCATCGGCGACCCGGCGGCGGGCTTCGGACCGGGCGGCGGTGGCTTCGGGCCGGGCGGCGGCTTCGGCCCCGGCAGCTCGACCGGTGCCATGCCCGGTGGC
>NZ_JBHVXZ010000240.1:0-5574 GCF_042881395.1 Amycolatopsis sp. NPDC058278
CAACCGCGGGTTTGGGGGGGCGCCCGGGGGGTTTGGGGGGGGGGCCGGGGGGGTCGGGGTGGGGGCGGGGGGGGGGGGGGGGGCAAACGGGGGCCCCCGGGGGCCCCGTTTCCCCCACCGGTCTCACAACGCCAGTCGGAGCAGGGGGAGTCCGCTCGCCAGGCGGATTTCCAGGGCCGCCAGGTCCGGCCGGCGCACGGCCGTGCCGATCACGATGCGGGCCGTGTCGTCCGGGACCGCCTTCCACGTCGCCAGTTGCGTCTCCGTCCCGGAGCGCGAGATCGCGATGAGGAGGTAGTCGCCGCCGCTGCGGCCGCCCGTGTAGCTGCACGACATGTCGACCTGCGTGCCCCAGTCGAACGCCGCCAGGCGGGCGTCCGCGCGGACCGGGAACCGGCCCAGCGCCGTCATCGCGACCGGCGGCGGCCCCGCGGGCGGAACGGGAGCCGGCGCCGGTGCCGAAGCCACCACCGCCAGCGCCACGCAGGCCGACACCGCCAGCGCGGCCGATGCGGAAGTCACCGCGACCCGGATGCGACGGCCGCGCCGGACGCGGCGGAGCACCGCCGGCAGCAGGTCCGGCGGGGGCGGCCCGGCGTCCGGGACGGTCGTCGGGGATTCCACCCTGGCCAGCAGCCCGGGCAGCCCCGCCAGCTCGCGCACCGAAGCCGCGCACCGGTCACACGACCGCAGGTGCTCCTCGAAGCGCTGCCGGTCCTCGGGGGCGAGCGCCCCCAGCACGTATGCGGCGTCGAACGTCGCGAAGGGGTCTTCGCTCACTGGGTCACTCCCCTCTCCTCGAGCACCAGGCGGAGTGCGCGCAACGCGTAGTGCGTGCGCGACTTGACCGTCCCTTCGGCCACCCCCAGCTTCAGGGCCGCGTCGGCGACCGAATACCCCTGGAAGTAGCACAGCAGCAGCACCTCGCGGTGCCGTTCCGACAGCTCGGCCAGCGCCTCGGCGACCAGCCAGCCCTGCACGGCGCGGTCGGTGCCGTCGGCGACCACGCGGTCCGGCGGCCGGTCGGTCGTCACCTCCGACCGGGCCGACGCCGACCGCCAGCCGTCGATGGCGATGCGGCGGGCGACGGTGAACAGCCACGCCCGCGCCGAACCCTGCGACTGGTCCAGCACCGCCGGCGACCGCCAGGCCCGCAGCAGCGTCTCCTGGACGACGTCCTCGGCGCGGATCCGGTCACCGGAGGTCAGGTGCAGCGCGTAGGACCACAGCGCGGTCGCGTGCTCCTCGTGCAGCGCGCGCATGAGCGCCTCTTCGGCGACCTCTCCCACGGACTCAGGCCGTGACCCGGCGCCGGTCCTTCACGAACAGCAGCGCCAGACCGCCCACGATGCAGATCGCCTCGGTGATGACGCCCCAGTACTCCGGCTGGCTGTTGAACTGGTCGTGGTTCCCCATGAACCCGACGGTCGCGGCCAGCACGTACGCGCCGAGCGTCAGCGCCCCGAAACCGGCCGCGCCCAGTGCCGGCAGCCAGTGCCGCCAGGCCAGGACGGCGATCGCGAGCACCAGCCCCGCGATCGCGTCGAGCAGGAACAGCGTGCCGGTGATGCCCGAGTAACCCTGTGTCCACAAGAAGTAGTGCACGCCCGCCGAGCCGAGCAGCGCGGCCGCCACGACGATGCGCAGAACCCAATTCACCATGATCGTTCCTCCACTCCACACCCACTCCGGTAGATACACGGAACAGGGGGCGATCCGGTTCACCGCGGATTGAACCTAATGGGTGGCGCTCTCGTTCTTCAGGTCATGACAGCCGAACTGCACTCCCGCCGCACCGTCCTGTCCACCGGTGCCGCCGTCGCCGGTGCCGCCGTCGGCGCCGTCGCCCTCACCGCCTGCTCGTCGGAGCCGAACGCCAAGTCGGGCACCGCGCAGGCGCCGATCGCCGCCGGAACGCCGCTGGTCGCGCTCGCCGAAGTCCCGATCGGGCAGGCGAAGGCGGCGAAGGCCCCGGACGGGTCCGACGTGATCGTGGCCCGGACGTCCGAGTCGGCCTGCGCCGCGTTCAGCGCCGTGTGCACGCACCAGGGCTGCACTGTCACGCCGAAGGGCGCCGATCTGGTCTGCCCGTGCCACGGTTCGGTGTTCAACGCGCTCACCGGCGAGGTCAAGCAGGGCCCGGCGAACAAGCCGCTGCCGTCGGTGCCGGTCAAGGTCGAGAACGGGAAGGTCGTCACCGGCTGACGAGCCGGACGCGCGAACGGGCCCTTGTGGACGGTCGTCCACAAGGGCCCTTCGTGTGACAACAGGAGCTCAGGCGTCCCAGGCGAACAGCCGGTCGCCGGCGGCGACCTCGCGCTCCGCGTCCAAACCGGACAAAACCTCCGCCGAGGCGTCCAGTGCGACGACCGGGACGATCGCCGAGTAGCCCGCGGCGGTCACCGCCTCCGGGTCCCAGCTGACGATCGGCTGGCCGGCCCGCACCTGCTCGCCCTTGACGACGTGCAGCGTGAAGCCTTCGCCCTTCTCCTTGACCGTGTCGATGCCCAGGTGGACCAGCACGGCCTTGCCGTCCTCGGTCGCGATGACGTAGGCGTGCGGGTGCAGCGTCGCCACCGTGCCGTCGACCGGCGCGACCGCGTCCGACCGGCCGCCCGCGGGCTGCACCGCGATGCCCGGGCCCACCATGGCCTGCGCGAACACCGGGTCGGGAACCTCGGTGATCGGCACCACGCGCCCGGCGACCGGGCTGAGGATGTCGAACGTCACAGCAGGTCCTCGATGTCGCTGGCGATGGTGTCCGCCTCCGGCCCGACGATCACCTGCAGGGCCGTCGACCCCATCTTGACCACGCCCATCGCGCCGGCCTTCTTGAGCGCGCCCTCGTCGACGAGGCTCATGTCCTCGACCTCGCAGCGCAGCCGCGTGATGCAGCCCTCGATCTCGGTGAGGTTCTCCGTGCCGCCGAGTGCGGCGAGGATCTTTTCGGGCCTGTCATCCGCCATCGCGGTCTCCTTGATCACTGTTTGTTCCCAACCTGACGCGAACCGCGTGTCCACCTGTACTACGCCGTTCGCCCGCTTGCACCCCGCCGCGGGCCACGAACGGATAACGGTGGTTGACACCCGTCCGCACGGCGGAGCATCCTGCCCCATCAGATCATTGGTCTAGACCGGAACGTACCAATGTTCCGGCCCGGACGCGAGCACCGGTCCCCCGGTGAAGCGAGAACGAGGAGGGTGACGCCGATGAGCGCGGCCGCGCACGTCCCGCCGCCCGACAAGGTTGTCAACGGGCCCACGCCCAAGCACGCCCAGCTGCGGGAAATCCTCCGCCGCACGGTGGAGCGCGAGCTCCCGCCGGGTGCGCCGATCCCGTCGGAACGCGAACTGGCGCAGCGCTACGGCGTGTCGCGGCTCACGGTCCGGTCGGCGATCGGCAAGCTGGTCGAGGAGGGCCTGCTCGCCCGGGTCCGCGGCAAGGGCACGTTCACCGCGGCCCGGCGGATGGAGCTGCAGCTCTACCTGATGTCGTTCACCGACGACATGCGGAGGCGGGGACTGACCCCGACGACCGAGGTGGTCTCGGCGGCCACCGAGGTGCCGCCCACCGCCTCGGCACACGCCCTCGGCCTGGCCGAGGGCGTGTCCGCGCACCACCTGGTGCGGTTGCGCCACGCCGACGGCGTGCCCCTGGCCGTCGAGCGCGGCTGGTACCACGCGGGCCGGGCTCCCGGCCTGCTCGGGCTCGACCTGACCCAGTCCATTTACGCGCAACTGGCCGAGACGTACGGTGTGCGTCCCGACCAGGCGTGGCAGACGGTCTGGGCCGAAGGTGCGGACCGCGAGACGGCCCGGCTGCTCGGCATGCGTGCCGGCAGCCCGCTGCTCGTGTTCCGGCGGGTCTCCCGCGCAGGCGGCGACCCGATCGAAGACATCACGTCCTGGTACCGGGGAGATCACTACCAGGTGACCATGCAGTTGGACCGGAACACCCCGGAACCCGGTCAACCACCCCACTATGGAGGATCCAGATGAGCTCCACCACCGCGGAGGGGGCGAAGAAGAGCGGCAGCGGTCTCGCCGGTCTTCAGCGCTTCGGCCGTAGCCTCATGCTCCCGATCGCCGTGCTCCCGGCGGCGGGCATCCTGCTCCGGTTCGGGCAGGACGACATGCTCGGCAAGGACGGCCTCGGCTGGAACAAGGTCGCCTCGGTGCTGGGCGCCGCGGGCGGCACGCTGTTCAACTGGCTGCCGCTGCTGTTCGCGGTCGGCATCGCCGTCGGCTTCGCCAAGAAGGGCGACGGCTCCACCGCCGTCGCGGCGGTCGTCGGCTTCTTCGTCTTCAGCTCCGTCGTCCAGGTCTTCGCCCCGCTGAAGGACCTGCCGAAGTACACGGCCGGTGTCACCGAGCTCCAGCCGATCAAGTGGCCGTACTCGGTGCTCGCGGGTGTCGTGGTCGGCATCGTGGCGGCGCTGCTGTGGCAGAAGTACCACCGCATCAAGCTGCCCGCCTACCTGGCGTTCTTCGGCGGCCGCCGGTTCGTCCCGATCATCACCGCGGGCGTCATGGTGATCCTCGGCGTGCTCTTCGGCCTGGTCTTCCACTGGGTCAACAGCGGCATCGAGGCCGCCGGTGACGCGGTCACCGCGTCCCCGATCGTCGGTGGCGGCATCTACGGCGCGCTGAACCGCCTGCTCATCCCGGTCGGTCTGCACCAGCTGCTGAACGTCCCCGTCTGGTTCATCTTCGACGGCGGCGACATCAACAACTTCGTCGCGGGCAAGATGTCGGCGGGCTCGTTCACCACGGGCTTCTTCCCGATCTTCATGTTCGCGCTGCCCGCGGCCGCGCTGGCCATCTGGCAGACGGCCCGCCCGGCGCAGAAGAAGATCGTCGGCGGTGTGATGATCGCCGGTGCGCTGACCTCGTTCCTGACCGGTGTCACCGAGCCGATCGAGTTCTCGTTCATGTTCGTCGCGTGGCCGCTGTACCTGTTCCACGCGATCATGACCGGCACCTCGCTGGCGATCTGCAACGCGCTGGGCATCCACCAGAGCTTCAACTTCTCGGCCGGCGCGATCGACTACCTGCTCAACTTCGGTGCCCCGGCGGCGCAGAAGCCGTGGCTGCTGATCCCGATCGGCCTCGTCTACGCGGTGATCTACTACGTGGTGTTCCGCTTCGCGATCGTCAAGTTCAACCTGCGGACGCCGGGCCGCGAGGACGACTCGATCGAGTCGGACCTCGAGCGCACCGCCGCCGCGTAACATCCACACCGACGTAAATCAGTAGGGAGAGGACGAACATGCCGGAGAAACGCGTCGCCGTGGCCAGCAAGGTGGGGCTGCACGCCCGGCCGGCCGCGCTGGTGGCGAAGGCGGCCGCGGCGCAGCCCGTCGCGGTGCAGATCGCCAAGGCCGGTGGGAACCCGGTGGCCGCCGGCAGCGTGCTCAACCTGATGACGCTGGCCGCCGGCTACGGCGACGAGGTCGTCATCAGCGCCGAGGGCGAGGGCGCCGAGGAGGCCGTGGAAGCGGTCGCCCAGCTGGTCGCCACCGACCTCGACGCCTGACGAACACCCCGCGAAGGCCCCCGCACCGGCTCCCCGACC
>NZ_JBHVXZ010000241.1:0-5430 GCF_042881395.1 Amycolatopsis sp. NPDC058278
CCCCACAGCCGACCCCGGCCGGCGAAACCGCCGCGACCGGGCACGAGCGGCTGCTCGCCGACCTCGGCGCGTTCGCCGACGGCGAGCAGGGGGCGCTCGCGGAGAACCGCACCCGGCAGGACGAAACGCCCGGAGGAACCGCCCGGTGAGCGCTCCCCAGCCGGCCACGGCGAACTTCGCCTGGCTGCTCGACGACTTCGTGCGCAAGGTCCACGGCGTCAGCCACGCGCTGATCATGAGCGTGGACGGCTTCCCGCTCACCGCCTCGGACTCGGTCGGCGAGGCCGAGGCCGAACAGCTGGCCGCGATCGCCAGCGGCCTGCTCTCGCTGGCCGGCAACAGCGCGGCGCTGTTCGGGAAGGGCACCTGCGAGCAGATCATCATCCGGCTCACCCACGGCTACTTCCTGTTCATGGGCATCGGTTCCGGTGCCGGGCTCGCGGTGCTGACCTCGGGTGAGGCGGACATGAAGGTGGTCGCTTACGAGATGACCCAGTTCATCACCAACGCCGGCCACGCGCTCACCCCCGAGGTGCGCGCGGAGCTGCGCCAGGTGCTGACCGCGCGCCGGCCCCGGATGTGACGCCCGTGCCTGAACAGTCTTTGGGTGGCGGAGTCCCCGGCCCGGGGCGGAGCCCCGGTTCGCAGCACGAGGATGTGATGCCCGTGTCCACAGTGTCCACAATGTCCACCTCGGACACCCCGTTGCCCCGCCGCAGCCGCCGGATCCGCGCGTACGCGCTCACCGGCGGCCGCACCGGCACTCGCCAGCAGCTGCTGGTCGAGACGCTGATCTCGGTGCCGCGGTACGACCCCGCGCTGAGCGACACGCTCATGCCGGAGTCGCGCTCGCTCTACGAACGCGCGCGGGTGCGGTGCTCGGTCGCCGAGCTGTCGGTCGGGCTGGACCTGCCGCTGGGCGTGGTGCGGGTGCTGCTCGGCGACCTCGCCACGCAGGGCGCGGTGTTCGTGCACCCCACCGCGCACGCCTACCACCACGACACCAACGTGCTCGAGAGGATCCTTGATGGGCTCAAGCGGCTCCCCGCCTGAGGGCGATCTGCTGACGATCTCCGCGAAGATCGTCGTCGCCGGGGGCTTCGGTGTCGGCAAGACCACGTTCGTCGGCGCGGTGTCGGAAGTGCCGCCGATGAGCAACGAGGCGTGGATGACCGAGGCCGGGGAAGGCATCGACGAAATCCCGCCCGGTGGCAAGTCGACCACGACCGTGGCCATGGACTTCGGCCGGATCACGCTGCGCCCGGACCTGCTGCTCTACCTGTTCGGCACGCCGGGGCAGGCGCGGTTCTGGTTCCTGTGGGACGACCTGAGCCGCGGCGCGCTCGGCGCGGTCGTGCTGGTCGACACCAGCCGGATCGAGGAGTCGTTCGCGGCGATCAACTACTTCGAGAACGACTCCGAGCTGCCGTTCGTCGTGGCGGTCAACCAGTTCGAGGGCAAGCCGGTGCACGACCTCGACGAGGTGCGCGACGCGCTGGCCCTCGATCCCGCCGTCCCGCTGGTCACCTGCGACGCCCGCGACCGCGCGTCGACGATCGCCACCCTGACCGAACTGGTCGGTCACACGTTGTCGCTGGCGGTGCTCTCCGGCCCGGTGGGCCGCGAGCTCGCCGGCAGCGTCCCGCACGCCTGAGTCCCCGGAAGGTGGAGAGCGCCATGCGCAAGGTCCTGGTCGTGGGCGCCGGGCAGTCCGGCCTGCAGCTGGCCCTCGGGCTGCAGGCGGAGGGCTACGACGTCACCGTGATGTCCGCGCGGACGCCGGAGGAGATCCGGTCCGGGCGGGTGATGTCGACGCAGTGCATGTTCCACGACGCGCTGCAACACGAGCGCGACCTCGGGATCAACCTGTGGGAAGCCGAGACGGTCGACGTCGAAGGCCTCGGCGTCTCGGTGGCCGCACCGGACGGCGGCCGCGCGCTCGACTGGTTCGCCGAGCTCGACCGGCCCGCCCAGTCGGTCGACCAGCGGGTGAAGATGGCCGGCTGGCTGGAGCTGTTCGAAGACCGCGGCGGCAAGCTCGTCATCCACGGCGTGATGACGTCCGAGCTGGACGCGCTGTCCCGGCTGTACGACCTGGTGATCATCTCGGCCGGCAAGGGCGAGCTGGTCCAGCTGTTCGACCGCGTGCCCGAGCGCTCGCCGTTCACGCGGCCGATGCGCGCGCTTTCGCTGGTCTACGCCCACGGGGTGGACCGGCGCCCCGAGCACCCGGACAAGGTGGGGGTGCGGTTCAACATCGTCCCCGGCGTCGGCGAGCTGTTCATGATCCCGGCGTACACGCTGAGCGGGAACTGCGACATCCTCTTCTTCGAAGGCGTGCCCGGCGGGCCCCTGGACTGCTTCGACGACCACCCGGGCCCGGACGAGCACTTCCGGCGCGTGCTGGACCTGATGCGGCAGTTCGTGCCGTGGGAGTACGACCGCTGCCGCGACGCGGAGCTGACCGACGCCAAGGCGACCCTGGCCGGTGGGTACCCGCCGGTGGTCCGCCACCCGGTCGGGACCCTGCCGGGCGGGGCGATCGTGCTGGGCATGGCCGACGTCGTCGTGGCGAACGACCCGATCACCGGGCAGGGCTCGAACAACGCGAGCCACTGCGCGGCGACCTACCTCGACGCGATCGTCGCCCGCGGCGACCGGCCGTTCGACGCGGCGTGGATGGAAGCGACGTTCGAGCGCTACTGGGCGTACGCCCGGCACGTGACCGAATGGACGAACGCGCTCCTGCTGCCGCCGCCCCCGCACGTGCTCCAGATCCTCGGGGTGGCCGGGCAGAATCCGGCGGTCGCCCGGCGGTTCGTGAACGGTTTCACCGATCCGGCCGATTTCCGGCACTGGTTCATGGATCCGGCCCTTTGGGAGAAATACCTGGCAGAGGTCTAGATCAGACTGTCGTCGAGGGACGATTCGGGCTACGGTAACTACCGAGCGTGAAGACGACCTCGGAGGTACTGGCATGCGGGCGATGTGGAAGGGCTCGGTGTCCTTCGGGCTGGTCAGCATTCCGATCCAGATGTACGCGGCCACCGAGAACAAGAACGTCTCCCTGCGCCAGGTGCACGAGGCCGACGGCGGCCGCATCCAGTACAAGCGGTTCTGCACGATCGACGGCCAGGAAGTGCCGTACGCCGAGATCGCCAAGGGCTACGAGCTGCCCGACGGCGAGATGGTGGTGATCACCGACGCGGAGATGGCGGAGCTGCCGCTGACCACCCAGCGCACGATCGACGTGCTGGAGTTCGTGCCGCTCGAGTCGATCGATCCGATCCAGTACGACCGGACCTACTACCTGGAACCGCAGAAGAACGCGGTCAAGCCGTACATCGTGCTGCGGGACGCGCTGCACAAGTCGAGCCAGGTGGCCATCGCGAAGGTCGCGGTCCGGCAGCGGGAAAGCATGGCGGTGCTGCGCGTGCACGCCGACGTGCTGGTGATGACGACGATGCTGTGGCCGGACGAGGTCCGCGAGCCCGACTTCCCGTTCCTGCGCGACGACCCGCCGCAGGTCCGGCCGCAGGAGCTCACCATGGCCGGGTCGCTGATCGACTCGCTGGCCGAGCCGGTGTTCGAGCCGGAGAAGTACCACGACCACTACCGCGAGGCCCTGGAAGAAATGATCGAGGCCAAGGTCGCCGGCGACGAGACGACCAAGCCCGCGGCGGTCACCGCCAAGGCCGACGTCGTCGACCTGATGGCGGCGCTGCAGGCCAGTGTGGACGCCGCGAAGAAGTCTCGTCAGTCCTCTTCGGAGGCGTCCGAAGAGGACGCCGAACCGGCGAAGAAGAAGCCGGCGGCCCGCAAGCGGGCGCCGAAGCCGGCCTGAGCCGCCTGAGTCGTCTGAGTCGTTTTCGGACGGGTGGTTGTGCCGACACGCCGCCCGGGTGCCGTGCCCGCGTGCTTCCCGGTCCTACCTTGGGTGCACGTCGTCCACGAGCGCGGAAAGGCGGCCGGTCATGGAGTGTGCTTCTTGTGACGCCGGGATCGATCACTGCCACGGCACGCTGGTGGTGCACCCGGACGGCGGATTCGCCGGGTGCACCGATCCGGCCTGTGAGGACGGTGACCGCGTGCGGCACGCGCTGATCGTCGACTGCCGGGGCGTCGGCGGCGGGTGCGGCTGTGCCACCGGGCCGCGGAAAACCCTGCTGCGCCAGGCTTCCTGAGCCTCCCGCCAGGATCCGGGCAGGCCTTCCCGGCCGGGTCCGCCCCGCCGGGGAGGCCTGCCCGGTGTTCGGATGGCGTCAAGGCGGTCACACGATCGTGTATGCAGCTGTGTACAGGGGCTTGGCGATGTGCTAACACTAACGAGGTCCTTCGGCTCTCCCTCCCCCTCGGAGCCGGAGGACCCCTTATTTTCCGGATGTCTCGGAGCTCTCGAGCGGTGTCCGTTGTGGATGCGTCAGCCATGACTGTACAGTTCACTGCATGGTGACATGTGAGACGCGCGAGTCGGCGCTGGCCCGCATCGGGCGCGCGCTGTCGGACCCGACCCGCTGCCGGATCCTCACCGCGTTGCTCGACGGGCCCGCCTACCCGGGACGCTTGGCCGCGGAGCTCGGGCTGAGCCGGTCCAACGTCTCGAACCACCTGTCGTGCCTGCGCGGCTGCGGGCTCGTCGTGGCCGGCTACGAGGGTCGTCAGGTGCGGTACGAGATCGCCGACGCACACCTGGCCCGCGCGCTGCGGGAGCTCGTCCAGGTCGTCCTGGCGGTCGAACCGCGGGCGGCCTGCGAGGACGAGGTGGTGGCGCGATGACGCCGGAACCGGTCGTGGAGGCCTGCGCCGGCGGGTGCTGTGCGTCGCCGGGGGCCGGGCCGGATCGCCGGGTGGTGCTGGTGCGGCGGGTCCGGCTGCTGGTGGCCGCGACCATCACCTACAACGTCGTCGAGGCCGTCGTCGCCCTGACAGCCGGCGCCGCGGCGTCGTCCGGGGCGCTGATCGGCTTCGGGCTGGATTCGGTGATCGAGGTCGCATCGGCGGTCGCGGTCGCGTGGCAGTTTTCCGGCCGTGATCCCGGAGCGCGGGAACGGCGGGCGCTGAAGGCGATCGCCATTTCCTTCTTCGCGCTCGTGATTTACGTGACGGGGGAGGCCGTCAGTACGTTTTTAACCGGCGCGTCGCCGGAAACCTCCCGCACCGGAATCGTGCTCGCGGCCATTTCCCTCGTGGTGATGCCCGCGCTTTCGGGTGCGCAGCGCCGGGCGGGGCGCGAGCTGGGGTCCGCGAGTGCGGTCGCGGATTCGCGGCAGACTTTGCTCTGCGCTTACCTTTCCGCGGTCCTGCTGGCGGGGTTGCTGCTCAACGCCCTGTTCGGCTGGTGGTGGGCCGACCCCCTCGTCGCCCTCGCGATCGCCGGGGTGGCGCTCAAAGAAGGCCGAACGGCCTGGCGCGGCCAGCATTGCTGCTGAC
>NZ_JBHVXZ010000242.1:0-5384 GCF_042881395.1 Amycolatopsis sp. NPDC058278
CAACTTAGTGACTTACCAGCTCTGGTTCGCGGAGTTGGGATCGCTGCCGGGCCAGCAGGTCCAGGTGCGGAAGCCGGCCGAGCTGTCGTCGATGCAGCGGCCCGTCGCCTGGTTCTTGAGCTGGCGGGTGCCGTCGCCCCAGATGTGCACGTTCCACTTCTGGTTCGTCGAAGTGTTGCAGGTCCAGGTGCGGAAGCCGGCTGAGCTGTCGTCGATGCAGCGGCCGGTCGCCTGGTTCTTGAACGTGTTCACCGCATCCGCGACCACCGCCGGCGAATCCTTCCCGCTGGCTGCGAACGCCGCGGGGACGCCGGTGACCGCTATCGCCGCGGTCGTCGCCATCGACAGGAATGCCGCCGTGAGCACTCGGTGTTTCATGATTTCCCTTTCGCGTTCGACAAGTGGTGAGTTCAACGATTGCCGGTCAGGCCACGGTGATCAGCCGACGGCCTTCGGCGACTTCGATGTGTCCTGCGAGACATGGGCTGGTGCGCTGCTCGCCGAGCTGACCACGGTCCTGTTCTGGGCCGCTGGTACGGCTCGGTGGGCAAACCAGGTGTAGGGCATTCGAGTTGTCCGGCGCCGGGGTGGTGACATCGGCCAACCAAGGGCCGGACAATGAACACCGCGTCTTGGGAGGGGGCACACTCATGCCACGACCGGAACGTCCGCTGGGTGCCGGCGACGACCCAGTGACCACCTTCGCCCGTGACTTGCGGAAGCTCCGCGAGACCGCGGGCAGACCGCCTTACCGGCGGCTGGCGCGCGAGGCCCACTACTCGACGACCACACTCTCGGATGCCGCCGGCGGGAAGACACTGCCCAGCCTTGCGGTCACTCTCGCCTACGCCCGCGCCTGCGGCGGAGACCCCGCCGAATGGGAGCAACGCTGGCGCCGGACCCACGCCCTGCTCGCTCCGCCCGCCGCCGTCACCGACAGCACCACCGGTGACGCGGACCCGCGACCGCCCTACCTCGGGCTCTCGGCGTTCCGAACCAGCGACGCCGGCCTGTTCTTCGGCCGCGACGCGCTCGTGGAGACGCTGCTCGACCGGATACGGCACCACCGGCTGGTCGCTGTCCTGGGCCCATCCGGGTCGGGCAAGTCATCCCTGGTGCACGCTGGGGCAGCCAAGGCCGGTCACCGGTCGGTCGTGACGTTCACACCCGGTGCATCTCCGCTCGAGGAATGCGCGCTGCACCTGGCCGCGTTCGCCGACGATTCCGCCAGGGTGCTGCACCGGGAGTTCACCGACGATCCCGTGAACGTCCACCTGCGGATCCGGCAGGCGCTGATCCACCACCCGCCGGCCGCCGAGCTGCTGCTGGTGATCGACCAGTTCGAAGAACTATTCACCCTGTGCACCGACACCGCGCAGCGGCAGACCTTTATCACCGCCCTCGCCCACGCGGCCACAGCGCCGCGCAGCCGGGTCCGGGTCGTACTGGGGGTGCGCTCGGACTTCGTCACCCACTGCGCCCAATACCCGCAACTGCAACCCGCCTTGGCGGAGGGCCGGGTTCTGGTCGGTCGCATGACCCCGGAGGAGCTTCGTGAGGCGATCGTTGGACCGGCTGTGGCCGCGCGCTGCACCGTGGAAAACGCGCTGGTCGTGCGTCTGGTCACCGAGGCAGCCAACCAGCCATGCGCCCTGCCGTGGGTTTCGCGCGTGCTGCTGGAGACCTGGCACCGCCGCCAAGGCATGACCCTGACCGCGGCCGGCTACGAACACACCGGCGGCATCGCCCACACCCTCGCTCGCACCGCTGAAACCGTGTACACCGGTTTCGACCCGGACCAGCAAGCCACAGCCCGGGACATCCTGCTGCGGCTGACGGCCCTTGGCGAGAGCACCGAAAACACCCAGCGCCGCATCGCCCGCACCGAGCTGGACGACAGCGACACTGTGCACGCCGTACTGAACACGTTGACGGCCGCGCGCCTGATCACGGTCGACCGCGACGGCATCGAGGTCGCGCACGAAGCCCTCATCACCCAGTGGCCACGGCTGCGTGATTGGCTGGCGGCCGACCGCGAAGCCCTGCACCTGCACCGCCGGCTCGCCGACGACGCCGCGACGTGGGAGCGGTGGCACCACGATCCGGACACCCTGTACTGCGGCGCCCTCCTCGCCCATGCGCGAGAACGGACCAAAATCGCGCTCACCACACGCGAACGCGCGTTCCTCGACGCCGGCTCCGCCGCCGAGGCCGCCCGGCACGCCGCCTCGCGGCACCGGTCCCGGCTCCTGCGGGGGCTGGCCGTCGTGCTCGCCGCACTGCTCGGCGTGACCACGTCAGCGACGCTGGCCGCGCTGAAAACCACGGAGGCGGACACCACTCAGCACGACACGGTGCTACCGCAGCCGGGCGTCGACGACGCTGCCACCCCACGGCTCGGCACGTCGGCGCTGGAAGCCCAGCTCGCGCTGGCCGCCTACCGCCTCAAACCCACGCCCGGCAACCGAGGCGCCCTCATCAGTGCGGTCGCCACCTCCCTCGACCACGTCCAGGAGATCAACTCGATCGCCTTCAGCCCGGACTCCCGCCTGCTCGCGACCGCATCCGCCGACCACCGCGTCTGGCTGTGGAACCTCGCCGCCCCCGCCCACCCGGCGCTGCTGGCTCTGCTCACCGGCCACACCGACGCCGTCAACGCAGTGGCTTTCGATTCCGGCGGAACGGTCCTCGCGACCGCCGGCCGCGACCGCACGGTCCGGCTGTGGGATATGCGCGACACCGAGCATCCCACCCAGCTCGCGGTGCTCACCGGGCACCGGGACGAAATCTCGTCCGTGGCTTACGCCCCGGACGGGCGCACGCTGGCAACCGCCGGCGACGACCACACCGTGCGGCTGTGGGACGTGCGCGTGCCGACCCGGCCGGTCGAGCTGCCGACGCTGACCACGCACCAGCGCTCCGTCAACTCAGTGGCGTTCAGCCCGGACAGCCGGCTGCTGGCCTCCGGCAGCGATGACCGCACCGCACGGCTGTGGGATGTCAGCGACCCCACGCGGCCGGCCCAGCGATCCTCGCTCACCGGCCACACGGACGTGGTGGTCACCGTAGCCTTCAGCCGAGACGGTCGTCTCCTCGCCACGGGCGGCGGCGACCGCACGATCCGGCTGTGGAACACCACTGGCTCGCCCGACACCACCACCGTGCTCTCCGGGCACACCGACGCCGTCTCCTCAGTGGCATTCAGCCCGGACCGGCGGCAGCTGGCCTCCGCCGGCTACGACTACTCCGTACGGCTGTGGGACATCACCGACTCATCCCCCGAATTGTCGGCCACTCTCACCGGCCACACCGGCGCTGTCGAGTCAGTCGCCTTCAGCGCGGACGGACAGCTGCTGGCAACAGCCGGCGACGACCACACAGTGCGCCTGTGGGACATGAACCCCGACCGTGCCGCAACCCGGGTTTGCGAAACCGCCCACACCCCCATCAGCCGGCAGGAGTGGTACACCCGATTCCCGGGGGTGAGCTACCAACCGCCGTGTTGATGGTCCCACGCCAGCCTGGTGCCCGACAGCGCTGGGCGGCCATCTCGGCCACCCTGCGTGGGCTCGCGTCTTCGCCACAGTGCCGGCCTGTTGGCCAAGCAGGGGAACGTTGAGCCGTTGCGCGCCCGCGCCGACAACGGCGACCGGCACGCCGCCGACCGGTTGGCTAGCTTGCTGGCGAAGCAGGGAAAGGTTCAGCAGTTGCGTTCCCGCGCCGACATCGGCGATGGGCACGCTGCCGACCGGTTGGCTAGCAGGCTGATCAAGCAGAGGCAGGTAAAGGGCGCCATCGAGGTACTGCGCGCCTGCGCCGACATCGGCGATGGGCCGGCCGCCGTCCGGTTGGCTAGTAGACCGTCGCTTCTAACCTTTGGGGTACAGGTGGCGGAGTTTGACACGTGCGTCGTCGGTGGTGAACTGCCAGTCGACTCCGCGCTGGTTGGTGTTGGTGGCGTGTTGCCAGGCGGCGAGTTCGGTGTTGAGGGTGTCGAGGTCGCTGATGCGGCGGTCGAGGCATTGCCGCGACAGTGCGGAGAGTTCGATCTCGGCGATGTTGAGCCAGGACCCGTGTTTGGGGGTGTGGTGGATCTCCAGGCGCTGGGCGAGGGCGAAGGCCTCGCCGGGTGCGAAGGCGTCGTAGAGCGAGGCGATGCTGTGGGTGCCCGAGGTTGTCCATGACCAGCACGACGGTCTGGGCGTCGGGGTAGTCGACGGTCAGGAGTTGTTTGACCTGCCCGGCTCAGTCGATCTTGGTTCGCTGGGCCAGGGCGTGGACACGGCGCCACCCGCGCAGGGGCTCGGTCCACACGAAGATCGAGCAGGTGCCACACCGGACGTATTCACTGTCCTGACAGGCATCGCGGCCTGGCCGGGCCGGCAGCGGATCGCGGACGTGGCCAAGAAGCTGGAAGGGTTTCTCGTCCATGCACACGACCGGGCGGGCGGGATCGCGCGGCCGGGCGTAGACCGCGAGGACGTCTTCCATGCGGGCGGCGAACTCGGCGTTCGCTCGTGGCGGGATGTTCCAGCACTTCCTCAGGTGAGGGCGCAGTTCCGTTTTTTTAGGACCCGGCCGATGGTGGAGTGATCCAGGTTGGGGATGTCCTCGGTGAGTTCGACGTGTTTTCCCAGCAGCCGCAACGACCACCGGGCATGCCCGGCCGGCGGAGCCGAGCACGCCAGGGCGATGAGCCGGGCCTCGACCTCACCGGTGACCGGGGACGGGACCGGCGGGAGGTCACGCTTCTTGCGGGAGATCGTGGCCAGGACATCGCCGCCGGTCTCAGCGAACCGCTTGGCGACCAGTCGCAGCATCTCGCCCGAGACCCCGAGCCGGGCCGCGATCACTTCCTTCGGATCGGGCTCGCCTGCCGAGCTGTCCAGCGCGAGCAGCACCCGTGCCCGCCTGATCGTCGATGCCGGATGCACACCTGTGGTGGTCAGCCGGATCCGCTCTTCACGATCCCGCGCCGACAACGTGACCGGCCGCTTCATCAGTGAGGCCATGACAACGGTCCTTGTCCGGCAGGGACAGGGACCTGCCGGACAACAGCCTCCCAGCCACAGGCACCACGACTAAGCAGCGACACGCTACTAGCTTTCTCGCGCGGGCGACATGCTCCAAACGTGTTGCCGCCTCGACGGGGTCTTCGTGCTCCCAGATTCTGACGACCAACCACCCCATCGCAGCCAAGACAGCGTCGGTATCGCGGTCACGCCTGGCGATACCGCGGAGTTGAGCCGCCACCAGCTCCTGTTCGCAACGGGAAGGTGACCGTGTTCAGGGGCCTATCTCGTGATCGGTGTTTCCGGCGTTGTTGATCAGTAGGTTTCGGCTCCCGGCCAGCGGTCACCGAAGGTGATGGCGAACGCGTTGAT
>NZ_JBHVXZ010000243.1:0-5135 GCF_042881395.1 Amycolatopsis sp. NPDC058278
ACATCGGACGATCCGGCCGGCGGGTAGGCTCCACCCCATGGAGGAGCAGGACTTCGCCGCGCACCTGACCGCGACCATGACCGGCAGCGCCCTCACCATGCTCATCGGTGTCGGCCACCGGACCGGCCTTCTCGCCGCCGCCGCGCGGGGGCCCGCCACCAGTTCCGGGCTCGCCGAGCGCGCCGGGCTGCAGGAACGCTACGTCCGCGAGTGGCTCGGTGCCATGGTCACCGGCGGGATCTTCACCTACGACGGCCGCGAGTACACCCTCCCGCCGGAGCACGCCAAGTTCCTGCTCGGCGAGACCGCGTCGAACCTGATGCCGGCACTGCTGACCCTGTCGGCGTTCACCGGCATCCTCCCGGACCTGGAACGCGCGTTCGCCGAAGGCGGCGGTGTCCCGAGGGCGGCCTACGGGCCCTACCTCGAAACCCTCGGCGCCAAAACCGGCGACAGCTGGAAGCACATCTACCGCGAGCACCTCGTGGACGGCTTCTTCGGCGCGGTTCCCGGCCTCACGGAACGGCTCACCGCGGGCGCCCGCGTGCTCGACCTCGGCTGTGGCACCGGGAACGCGATCGCCGTCGCCGCCCGGGCGTTTCCCGCCTCCCGCTTCACCGGCCTGGACATCAACGCCGGGGTCATCGAGCAGGCGAAAGAACACCGCCTCCCGAACGCCGATTTCGCCGTCGGGGACGCCGCCGAGCTGACCGCCGATCCGCCCTACGACGTCATCACCGCCTTCGACGCCATCCACGACCAGGACCGCCCGGACGTCGTGCTGCGCCGGATCCACCAGGCGCTCGCCCCGGACGGCCTGTTCTTCATGGTGGACACCAACTTCTCCAGCCACCTGGAGAAGAACATCGGCAACCCGCTGGCGGCCCTCACCTACTCGATCAGCCTGATGTACTGCACGACGACGTCACTGGCCGAGGGCGGCGCCGCGCTCGGCGCCGTGTGGGGGACCGAGAAGGCGTCGGAAATGCTCGCGGACGCGGGGTTCCGGCACGTCGAAGTGCTCGGCTCCCCGCGCCCGCAGAACTGCATCTACGCCTGCCGCCCGTGAATCACTGCTGGTACGGCGCCGCCGCGGCCTTGGCGGCGGTGACCAGCGCGCCCTTGTTCTTCGGCCAGAACGTGCTGTCCACGCAGGTGTAGCGCGGCAGGAAGCCGCCGCAGGAGCCGCTCGAACCGCCGACCTCGAACGTCACGCTGGCGACGCCCAGCTCGCCGTAGGTGAAGTCGTCGGTGGTGCCGGTCGTGTCGTAGCCGACGGTCTCCTCGTTGGTGCCGACGAGGTAGCCGTTGGACGCGGAGTACTTCGCGCCGAGCCTGCGGTACTGGGCGTCGTTCGGCGAGGTGGCCTGGGTGAAGCCCCACGGGATGATGATGTCGTTGCCGTAGCTGTGCAGCGTGATCATCGTGCCCTTGGCGGTCGCGGGCGCCGGGTCGTTGTTCCCGGTGCCGCGCTGGTCCGGGTAGATCGCGCGGGCGAGCTTCTCCAGCGCCTGCACCTCGGGCTCGGAACCCGCGCTCACGCCCTGGTAGGTCTCCGAACAGGCGGAGTTGGAGTCGCCGCCCCACTTGAACGTCGAGTTGCGGTTGAGGTCGACGCCGATGTTCGTGCCGCTGCAGCCGCCGCGGGAGTTGTTCGCGTTCTTGCGCTGCAGCTTCGGCGAGTTCCCGCCGGAAGCGACGATGTCGACGCCGTCGGGATTGGCGATCGGCACCACCCACACCTCGGTGGTGTCCAGAATGGACTTCGCGGTGGCGTCGGTGGCGTACCCGTCGGCGAGGTAGTCGATCCAGCGCCAGGCGAGCTCGCCGGTCGACAGCTCGCGCGCGTGGATCTGGGCCATCAGGAAGAACTTCGGCTTCGTCGACATCGTCGACAGCGTGCAGTCGCCGGTCTGCTTCTTGGTCAGGCAGATCGCCTGGATGTCGTGGCCGCCCTGGCCCTTGGCCTTCTTCCACGACTGGCCGATCGTGTACTTCGTCGCCAGGTCGGGGTGCGCCGAAGCGACCTGCGCGAGGTGGTTCTCGTGCGCGGTGACGGTCCGGTACCCGCCGTAGTAGGTGTCCGCCGCCAGGCTGTCGGTCCGCGCGGGCAGTTCCTTGTAGACGGTGTCGAAGAACGAGGGCCGGTAGCCGAGCGCCCGCAGCTTCGCGGCGACGGCCTGGCCGCCGACGACGTTGACGCTGCCGGCATCCCCCTCTTCGACGTCGAAACCGGCGGCGGCCAGCGCCTGCGCCTGGGTCGCGGTGGCCGGGACGCGCCAGAACACCGGCGTGTCCGCCGCCTGCGCGGTGGCGGTGCCGCCGAGCAGGGAGGTGAGCAGGACCCCGGACGCCGCGAGGGCGAGCCGGGACAAGGACCTTGACGCCATCGGGGGATCTCCTCACGCCGCACGGATGGAGGTCCGGTCGGAACCCGTGGTCACCGTACCGGCACGCACAGTGTGTCGGCCCGGTGCAAAGGGGTCATACCCCCGAAAGTCGCGAAACCGCTCATCCCGGCCCGTAGCATGGACGGCCCGGAAGGGGAGGGGGCGAAGTGATCGAACCGCTCTACATCGACGAGGCACGGTTGGACGAGTACTACTCGCAGATCGTGACCAAGCCCAAAGTGCGGCGCGTGCCGACCTACACGATCAGCGCGGGGATCAGTCCGTCGGTCGGGCTTCAGGGCGCGGTGACGCAGGTTCCCGTCGGGCTCGCCGAGAAGCTGGATACCGTCTGCGCATACCTGGGCGGCCAGGAGGTCCTCGGCCGGGCGCGGCCGAGCATCGAAGACAACTGGGACAACGCGCCGCCGGATCCCGAGCTGCCCGAACCCGTCTGGAGGGAGCTGCGGAAAACCTTCCGCCGGGAGACGTGCGAGGTCCGGACCCTGTTGCTGCCTCCGCCCGCGGGCGCGCCACCGGGGACGGAAGGTCCGGCTCTCTGGGTCTCGGCCCGTCCGCTCAAGCGCGGCACCGACAGCAGCGGCTACCACAAGATCGGCGCTCTCTACCTGCTCCAGAGCTTCCCGCATGCAGACGGGCCGGCTCGGTGCGTCTCCGGTCTTTCGCTGCTCACCATGCTTTACGAGCTCGATGTGCTCCCCACGGCGTCGAGCCTGGAGCGGTTCGCCGACGAGAGCGGCCGGCGACTGCGCGGGCGCGTGGGGGACCCTCGCGGTGCCCGGCTGCACGACCTGCTCGAACTCGGGCGGTGGGGGCCGCCCAAGATGGTCGACGTCTTCTACCGCATCCGGGCGTCTTTCCTGGACTTCGACGACGACTACCGGGTCACCACCATCGCCTACCCGATCGCGATGCTCCGGGCGTAGCGAACGCCGGAGGGCGACACCTCCCGGGGAAGTGCCGCCCTCCTTCGAACTCGTCCGCTACTTCTTCAGGCCGTGTTCGATCGCTTCGATGATCCGCGGCCGCAGCTCGGCCGCCGAGATGATCGCGTCCACCGAGCCGACCTCGACCGCGCGCTGGATGCTGTGCACGCGGTCGAACTCCGCCGCCACCTCGCTCACCTTCTCCGCGCGGACCGCCGACTGGACCTCGGCCAGCTGGGCGCTCAACGCCGCGCGGGCCGCGCCGCCGGCCGCCGCCACCTGGGCCTGCAGCTCCGTCACGCGCGGGTCGTTCGCCGTGCGGTTGTTGACGTCGCCGGCGAACACCACCGCCGCCGCCGGGGCGCCGCCCAGCACCGAGGCGAACGAGCCCTCCAGGGCCAGCACCGTCATGTTCGGGTTGAGCGCCTTGGAGAACACCACGAACGCGCCGCCGTGGTAGCGCGAGATCACGCAGAACACGATCGGGCCCTCGAAGTTGACGATCGCCCGGCCGATCTCCGCGCCGTACTCCAGCTGCAGCTTGCGCAGCGACTCCGGCGAGCCGTCGAAGCCCGACAGGTTCGCCAGCACCACCAGCGGCCGGTTGCCCGAGGCCGCGTTGATCGCCCGCGCCGTCTTCTTCGACGACCGCGGGAAGAGCGTGCCCGCGGTGTAGGTGTCCGGGCCGTCGGTGGGCGGGAAGCCGCGGCGGGGCACCGAACGCGACTCGATGCCGACCAAGCAGACCGGGCGGCCGCCGATGTGCACGTCCTGCACCGCCGCGGTGTCCGCGTCGGCCATGCCCGCCCAGCGCTCCAGCACCGGGTGGTCCTGGTCGGACAGCGCGCGCATCACCGTGCGGATGTCGAACGGCTTCTTGCGGTCCGGGTTGTGCTCGGCGGAGAAGATCTGGCCGACGGTCGTGAAGTCGCTGCCGACGATCGCGTGCGGGAACGACGAGACGTCCCGGTCGACCGGGTCGCTCGTGCTCACCTTGCGCGGGCCGGCCTCACCCGGCACCACGTACGTGTGGTCGTAGTGCGACATCAGCACTTCGCGCGCGGCGGGCAGGTTCGGCGCCCAGTACTGCGCCTGGCCGTTCGGGCCCATCACGCGGTCGTAGCCGCCGATGCCGAAGTTGTCCTCGGCCGACACGCCACCGGAGAAGTCGAGCGCCTGCTTGCCGGTGAGCACCATCGCCGAGTCCGGCGTCATCACCAGGATGCCCTTGGTGTGCATGAGCATCGTGGCTTCGGCGTTCCAGTACGGCTGGGCGCCGACGTTGATGCCGTTGACCACGATGTTGATCTCGCCGCCGTCCTGCGTGAACGTGACGATCCGCTTGAGCGCGGCAGCGACCCAGTCCATGTTCTCGGTGCCCGAGGACATCGAGATCCGCGCCCCCGACGACAGCGCGAACCACTCCAGCGGAACCTGCATCCGCTCGGCCAGGTCGAGCGCCGCGATCACCCGCGAGCACTCCGGCTCCGAGAGCGCGCCGAGCGACTTCGTCGGGTCGCCGAGGAGCACGACGCGGGTGACGCCTTCGGGGTGCCGCTCGGTCGGGGTCGTGACGACGCCGGCGATGATCGCCGCGGCGTTCTTGCCCTTCGGCCGGTCCACCGGGACCAGGACACCCGCGTCGTCGAGGTCGTGTTCGGTGAAGGTGCCCTGCGGGCCGGAGAGCAGGCCGGTCAGCTCGTACGGGTAGACAGTCCCGCGCCGCGCCGCGCGCAGCACCTTCAGGCGGTAGTCGTCCAGGGGCTTCACCGGCTCGGTCGACGGCGGCTGGACGTGCTGC
>NZ_JBHVXZ010000244.1:0-5103 GCF_042881395.1 Amycolatopsis sp. NPDC058278
GCCGTGGACGCCGCCCGCCGGGCAGCCCGCCCGGCCGAACCCGCCGGGCCCGGCGGCGGGCGCCCGGCCCGCGTCCGAACCGGCCGGGAAGAGCGGCCGCAAGCTGTGGGGCGTGATCGCGATCGTGGTGGTCGTCGTGGCCGCGCTCGTCGTCGCCGGGGTCGTCGTGTTCAAGAATTCGGGGGAGCAGGTCGAGAGCGGCAAGACGCTTTCGCAATACGACTTCAAGTTCGTCGCCCCGGAGGACTGGGTCCAGACCGACGACCGGGTCGCGGACAAGCAGGTCGTGATCCACCCGCAGGAGTCCCGTGACGGCAACGACCTGGTGGTCGCGCAGGAGTACGTGATGGACTACGACGCGACCGCCGACCCGCAGAAGCTCGTCGACCAGCTGAAGCGCAGCGCGGACCAGGAATCCGCGCGCTACAGCGCGTTCGACCCGAGCCTTTCGTACGCCGGCAAGACGGTGATCGGGTACCACGAGAGCAAGCCGGACCGGCCCGATCTCCAGGTCGACTGGTACGTCGTGGCGAAGGGCCGGATCCGCGTCCACGTCGGCTGCCAGTACGCCACGGCCCCGCTGCGGGACCGGGTCGCGGCCGCCTGCGCGCAAGCCGTGCGCACGGTCGAAATCCGCAACTGAGAGGAGGGCACGCGGTGCCGTCCGAAGAATTCGAAAGCGCCGCGGCGTCCTTCACGCGGATCGGGCAGGACGCGGTGACGCATTCCCGGCGCGTCACCGGGAACGCGCTCGCGCGCAGCCGGCGGCGGCACAGCGAGAACGCCGAACTGCTGAAGCAGAGCGGGCGCGGGACGAAGTCCGGCGACCCGACGCCCGGGACGCTGCGCGCGGCCGCCGAACGATTCCGCCGCGCCCGCGGGCTGGCGGTTCCCGCGGCACCCGATCCGGTTCCTTCGCGTTCGCAACCTCCCGCGCGGACCCCTCGATCGGGTGACGACGACGAAGACTTTTCCCAGATGCGAATCATGCAGCGCGACCAGTGAAACCGCGCTGCCGGTGGCTGTGCGCGTGCTAATCCCGCTGGTGGCGAACGCTTTTTCGGGTGATGCGCCACCGGTTCGGGGCGTTCTCCCGATACCCGTGGCGACCGGTTCCCGGTGGGGGCGTTAACGCAAGCAACTACTTCCGGGCAAACCACGACAAGGGGGAACCGGACATGGCAGTGTCTGCGTCGTAGGGCCGTACGAACGAAGAAACACGGTTACGGCCGACCACCACTCTTAAGAAGGGGGTTCCGGTATGAGCGCCGGATTCCAGGGAACAGTCGCCCAGTTCACCGACGCCGAGGGCAAGGTCACCGAGGTCCGGGCGCAGATGGACCAGAACCTCTCGACGCTGCGCGACCGCATCGAGGCCACCCGCGCCGGCTGGCAGGGTGAAGCGCAGAAGGCGTTCGACCACGTGATGCTGCGCTTCGACGAGGACGCCCGCGGCATGAACCAGGCGCTGCAGCGTATCGGTGAGCTGCTCCGCGAGGCCGGCTCCAAGTACGAGCGTTCCGAGCAGCAGCAGCAGGAGATCATGGGTGCCATCAACCGCGGCTTCGACCAGCTCGGCTGATCTCCGTCCTGAACTTTTCCCTTCACTCACCCTAACTTTTCAGCACAAAAGGAGCACATCATGCCTGATGGCGCCGGCATTGTCGTCAATTACGCCACCATCCGCGCGGCCGCGGACGACTGCACGTCGACGGGGGGCGAGCTGCAGGCCGCCTTCGACCGCCTCAAGGACGACCTCAAGCCGCTGACCACCACCTGGACCGGTTCCGCGAAGGAGCAGTACGACGCTGCTCAGCGTACCTGGGACCAGAAGTTCGAGGACCTGAAGCAGGTTCTGGCGCAGATCGCCGCCGCCCTGCCGCAGATCGCCGACGGCTACCAGCAGACCGACAGCGCCGTCGAAGGCCTGTTCTGAGCCGGTAGCCCCGGAAACCACGGCGGGCCCGCACTCCGGTGCGGGGCCCGCCGTTTTCCGTTGCGCGGCCGGGTTTTGCCGGCCTCGGTGTTCGCCGGACTCGGGTTTTGCCGGACTCAGTGCGGCGCGCCGACCTCGTACTCGGGCCGGTCGTTGAGCACCCGCACGGTCACCTTCTTCTGCTGCCCGCCGATGGTCACCGTGCAGTCGAACGTCGTGCCGTTCCGCGCGGCTTCGTTCGCCGGGCACTGCGCGTCCTTCACGTCGGGCTCGCCGTAGTTCTCGTTGAGGACCTTGACCACACCGTCCTCAAGGGACTGCCGGTCGAGCACGTCCCCGCGGAACGCACCCAGCAGCCACGCCGCGCCACCGCCGAGCGCGAGCACCAGGACCGCGGCGACCGCGATCAGCAACGGCTTCTTCGACTTCGGCTTCTTCGCCGGCTCGACGGCGAAGGCGCCGAGCCCGCCGTACTGCGCAGGCTGGAACCCGCCGCCGTACTGCTGCTGCCCGTGGCCCGGCGCCGGCTGCTGCGGCGTCGGCTGGGACGGCGGCTGTCCCGGTTGCCACGGCCCGCCACCCGGCTGCCCGGGCTGTCCCGGCTGCCACGGCCCGGCACCCGGCTGTCCCGGCTGCCAGGGCCCGGAGAACGAGCCCGACGGCTGCCCCGGGTGCCACTGGCCGGTGTAGGACCCCGTGGTGTCCGGGCCGGGAGCCGCGCCCGGGTCGGCGTTCTGCTGCCACTGCCCGGCGTGCGGGCCGGTCGCCTGGTGTTCCGGCGGCCACCCCGCGGGGGCGCCGGGCGGGTTCGACGGCGGCTGCCACCACTGCTGCTGCCGCGGGTCGGGTGGCTGGGACGGTGGCGACGGTGTTGACGGTGTGGTCATCGGAGATCACCTCGGGTCGTGGTCACGCCTCAGCTGCCCTGCGCTTCGCCGAGCCGGCGGTAGAAGTCGTCCATCGCCGCCCGGTCGGGCAGCACCGTGATCTGGCTCGCGTCCGGCAGCTTCGGCATGTCCTGCAGGCTCGCTTTGCCGGTGAACCGGAACTCGTACTTGAGTTCGAGCTGGTGGCCGTCGCCGGCGAACTTGGCCTCCATCACGAAGGAGACGAGGCTGCCGTCCGGGTTCAGCGTGATCGTGGCCGGGACCGCGGCCTTCTTCAGCTCCGGCCCGATCTGGCCGGTGATGCTCGGCGGCAGGATCTCGACCTTGTCCTTGACGAAGATCCCGAACGGCACGTTCACCGTCAGCGCGGTCTTGCCGTCGCCGAGGCTCTTCGCCCCGCGGACGGCGCGCTTGTCGCCCTGGTACGCCTCCACGGTCGAGTCCGCCATCCGGCACGGCGTCAGCACCCCGCCCCAGGCGCACGGCACGACCAGCCCGCCCTCCGGCTTCGGCATCGACACCCACGCCGTCGGCGAGACGCCCTTCTGCACGTACATCGGGCCGAGGTAGGTGTACTCGACCGTGCCGTCGGCGGGCGTGTACGTGTCGATGATCTCGTCCGGGTTCTTCTGCGACCGGTGCCGCACCGCCCGGTTCTCCGGGCTGCCCGTGCGCGCCGACGTCACGGTGCTGTGGATCCACTTGTCGTCGAACTTGAAGTAGGCGTCCAGCGAGTTGGTGACGTCGCGCGTGTCGGTGATCGCGTCGCCGAGCTTGCCGATCACCTGCTCGAACTTGGCGCCGACGTAGTCGGCCGCGTCGTCGCCCTTCGGCAGCGCGGTGCCCGCCTTCGCCTGGCCGCAGGCGCTGACCAGGGCCAGCAGGGCGCCCAGGACGAAGATCGCCGTCGGTCGTTTGCTCATGCGCCGTCCCCTGCTCGCCTGGTGCCGCCGGAATGGCCCCATCCTCGCGTGTCGCGGTGGCCCGTGCAGGCGCTTCGGCGGGAAAACTCCGGTAGGGTCCCGGCTGCGCCCGGGCCGTCCGGAGCTTAATATGGGCGCTTCCACCACCCCCCATGCGCGGGTGCGGTGACCGTGGGGGTATCTTCATATGTCGTTGTGCGCTGCGGCGCGTAAGCGCTAGGCCCGCACAGAACCCACACGCAATGTTGACGACGAGGTAGACCCTTGCCCACGTACAGCCCCAAGCCCGGCGACGTCACTCGTGCCTGGCACGTGATCGACGCCGAGGATGTCGTGCTCGGACGGCTGGCGACCGAGGTCGCCACGCTGCTGCGCGGCAAGCACAAGCCGACCTACGCCCCGCACGTGGACACCGGTGACTTCGTCATCATCGTCAACGCCGAGAAGGTCGCGCTCACCGGAAACAAGCGCGAGCAGAAGTTCGCGTACCGGCACAGCGGTTACCCGGGCGGTCTGCGGAAGCGCTCGTTCGGCGAGCTGCTGGACACCAAGCCCGAGCACCTTGTCGAAAAGGTCGTCAAGGGCATGCTGCCGAAGAACAAGCTCGGCCGCGCCCAGGCGAAGAAGCTCAAGGTGTACGCCGGCCCGCAGCACCCGCACGCCGCGCAGCAGCCGTCGGCGCGCGAGATCACCAAGATCGCGCAGGTCGCGCAGTGAGTGAGGAACAGTCTGTGACCAGCACCGAGACCGAGACCCCCGAGGTCGTTGAGGCCCCCGAGGCGACCGAGACCGGCGTCGTGGCCACCAGCGAGACCCCGGCCGCGACCAGCGAGACCCCGGCCGCGACCAGCGAGACCCCGGTCGCCACGAGCGAGAGCGCTGCCGCGCCGCGCCCGTCGCGGGCCGCGGGCGGCAACGCGCAGACCGTCGGCCGCCGCAAGGAAGCCGTCGTCCGCGTGCGCGTCGTCCCGGGCACCGGCCAGTTCAAGCTCAACGGCCGCACCCTCGAGGAGTACTTCCCGAACAAGGTGCACCAGCAGCTCATCAAGGACCCGCTGGTCCTGGTCGAGAAGCCGGACTCGTTCGACATCTTCGCCAACCTGCACGGTGGCGGCGTCTCGGGTCAGGCGGGCGCGCTGCGCCTGGCGATCGCCCGAGCGCTCATCGAGGTCGACGCCGACGACCGCCCGGCCCTCAAGAAGGCCGGCTTCCTGACCCGTGACGCGCGCGCCACGGAGCGGAAGAAGTACGGCCTCAAGAAGGCCCGCAAGGCCCCGCAGTACAGCAAGCGCTGATCGCGCCCCCAGGCGCGGACCACCGGAGCGGGCATAACTGACCAGGTAGGGGGCGCCCGCGT
>NZ_JBHVXZ010000245.1:0-4977 GCF_042881395.1 Amycolatopsis sp. NPDC058278
ACACTCGACGCCCAGTACTGGTACGACAACCTCAGCACCACCGTCCACTTCGCCCAAACCATCGGCAAACTCGTCGAGCACGGCCACACCCTCTTCATCGAAACCAGCCCCCACCCGGTCCTCACCACCACCATCGATACGGGAACCGCGATCGGGACTCTCCGACGCGACGAAGGAACCCTCACCCGCTTCCTCACCTCCGCCGCCACCGCCCACACCCACGGACAGGAAATCGACTGGGACGCGGCCGTGGGCTGGCCGCGGTCGCGGCCGGTCGAGCTGCCCACCTACCCCTTCGAGCGGCAGCGGTACTGGCTGGACGCCCCGGCGGGCACGGCCGGAACCGACCTCGGGCTCGCCCCCAGCGACCACCCCCTGCTCGGTGCGGCCGTCGCCCTCGCCACCGGCGACGGTCTCGTCCTCACCGGACGGCTGTCACTTCGCGCACAGCCGTGGCTCGCCGACCACGCGGTCGGCGGGACCGTGCTCGTCCCCGGTGCCGCCTTCGTCGACCTGGCCTGCCACGCCGGTGATCTGGCCGGTTGCGGCCGGGTCGCCGAGCTCACCGTGCAGGCTCCGCTGGCGCTGCCCGACGGCGGCGTGCAGCTGCAGGTCGCCGTCGGTGACCCGGACGAGACCGGCCGCCGCTCGCTCACCGTCCATTCGCGACCGGCCGGCGACGAGAGCGCCCTCACCGAGCACCCGTGGACCTGCCACGCCACCGGCGTGCTCGAGCAGGCCGTCGCGCCTCCCGACGCCGGCCTCACGGTGTGGCCACCCGCGGGCGCCACTGCGCTGGAGCTCACGGACTGCTACGACCGGCTGGCCACGCTGGGGTACGAGTACGGCCCGGCTTTCCGGGGACTGCGTTCGGCGTGGCGCCTCGGTGCCGACGTCTACGCCGAGATCGCGCTGCCCGAAGAGACCGGCACCGCCGGATTCGGCTTGCACCCGGCACTCCTGGACTCCGCCCTGCACCCCCTGGTGCTCGGCGCGATCGAAGGCATCGGCGGTACCACGGCGCTGCTGCCGTTCTCGTGGTCCGGCGTGTCGCTGCACGCCGTGGGCGCGTCTTCGCTGCGAGTCCGGCTTTCGGCCAACGGACCCGACGACGCGGCCCTGACCTTGGCCGACGCCGCCGGGCTCACCGTGGCCGTGGTCGAGTCGTTGACCTTCCGCCCGGCCACCCTCGAGCCGCACACCGGACGCTCCGATGACCTTTTCCGTCTCGAGTGGACGGAGATCGCACCCGGCGCCGCGGACAGCGATCCCCGCGAATTCGCCGGCCTCGACGAGGTACCCGAGGAGGTTCCGGACCGGGTCGTCGTCCGGGTGTCCCCGGCCGGCGAGCTGCCCGCGGCCGCGCACACCGCGACCCGGCAGGCGCTCGACCTGATCCGGTGCTGGCTCGCGGAACCCCGGTTCACCGGCTCGCACCTGGTCTTCGGGATCGGCGACGACATCGTGTCCGCCGCCGTCGGCGGCCTGGTGCGCAGCGCGCAGTCGGAGCACCCGGACCGGTTCGTGCTGCTCGACGCGGACCCGGCGTCCGCCGCGCTGGTCCCGGCCGCGCTCGCCACCGGCGAGCCGCAGCTGAAGCTCCGCGACGGCAAGGTGTCCGTCCCGCGCCTCGCCCGCGCCGGGGCCACCACGGCCACGACCGGCACCCGGCTCGACCCGCACGGTACCGTGCTGATCACCGGCGGCACCGGGACGCTGGGCGCGCTCATCGCGCGGCACCTGGTCACCACGCACGGCGCGCGCCACCTCCTGCTCACCAGCCGCCGCGGGCTCGACGCCGAAGGCGCCACCGAGCTGACCGCGGAACTCACCGCGCTCGGCGCTCGGGTCAGCGTTGCCGCCTGCGACGTCGCCGGCCGCGAAGCGCTGGCCCGGCTGCTCGGCGCCATCCCGGCCGAGCACCCGCTCACCGCCGTCGTGCACACCGCCGGTGTCCTCGACGACGCCACCGTCGAGACCCTCACCGCCGGGCAGCTCGAGCGCGTGCTGGCGCCCAAGGCCGACGCGGCGTGGCACCTCCACGAGCTCACCGCACACCTGCCGTTGACCGCGTTCGTGCTGTTCTCGTCCGTGGTGGCCACCGTCGGCGGCGCCGGGCAGGCCAACTATTCGGCCGCCAACGCCTTCCTCGACGCGCTGGCTCACCATCGCCGCGCCCGCGGCCTGCCGGCGCTGTCGCTGGGCTGGGGGCTCTGGGCGGACGCCACCGGCATGACCGGGCACCTCGACGAGACCGACGTGGCCCGGATGAGCCGCGCGGGCATCGGTTCGTTCCCGGCCGGGCGAGGGCTCGCGCTGTTCGACGCGGCACTCGGCCTCGACGCCGCGCACCTCCTGCCCGCCCGGCTCGACCTCGCCGCGGTCCGCGCACAGGCATCCTCCGGCGTGCCCGCGCTGTTCCGCGCGCTGGTCCGCGCACCGGCACGCCGCACGGCCGCGTCCGGCGGCAGTACGTCCTGGACCGAACGGCTCGCCGCGCTGCCGCCCGCCGAGCAGGACCAGGCGATGCTCGACCTCGTGCGGTCGCGGGTGGCGACCGTGCTCGGTCACGCCACCGCGGAGACCATCGACGCGCACCGGGCGTTCAAGGATCTCGGGTTCGACTCGCTCACCGCGGTC
Organism: Amycolatopsis sp. NPDC058278; assembly: GCF_042881395.1. NCBI lineage: Bacteria > Bacillati > Actinomycetota > Actinomycetes > Pseudonocardiales > Pseudonocardiaceae > Amycolatopsis > Amycolatopsis sp. NPDC058278. The sequence continues at coordinate 2,641 of NZ_JBHVXZ010000245.1, forward strand.
GAGTTGCGCAACCGGCTGGCCACCGCGACCGGGCTCCGGCTGCCCGCCACCGTCGTCTTCGACCGGCCCACGGTCGCCGCGATGGCTGACTTCCTGCGCGACGAGCTTCTCGGTACCCGCGCCGTGCGACCTGCCGCGGCGAGCACCGCCGCCGTGGCAGGCGACCCCATCGCGATCGTCGGCATGGCTTGCCGGTTCCCCGGTGGCGTCCGCACGCCGGAGGAGCTGTGGCAGCTCGTCGCGGACGGCATCGACGCCATCGGCGAGTTCCCGGCCGATCGCGGCTGGCCCGCGGACCTGCACGACCCGGATCCGGACCGGACGGGCCGGTCGAGCACCCGGTACGGCGGGTTCCTGTACGAGGCCGGCCTGTTCGACCCGGCGTTCTTCGGCATCAGCCCGCGCGAGGCGCTCGCCACCGACCCCCAGCAGCGGCTGCTCCTGGAGACGTCCTGGGAGGCCGTCGAACGGGCGGGCATCGATCCGGTTTCCTTGCGCGGCAGCAAGACCGGCGTGTTCGCCGGCGTGATGTACAACGACTACGGTTCGCGCCTCTCCCCGGCGCCGGAGGGCTTCGAAGGGTTCCTCCTCGCCGGGAACCAGGCGAGCGTCGTGTCCGGCCGGGTGTCGTACACGCTCGGGCTGGAGGGCCCGGCCGTCACGGTCGATACGGCGTGCTCGTCTTCCCTGGTGGCGACCCATCTGGCCGCGCAGTCGCTGCGCACCGGTGAATGCGATCTCGCGCTCGCCGGCGGAGTGGCCGTGATGGCGACGCCGACGACGTTCATCGAGTTCAGCCGCCAGCGGGGGCTGGCCCCCGACGGCCGGTGCAAGTCGTTCGCCGCCGGCGCCGACGGCACCGGGTGGGGTGAAGGTGCCGGAATGCTCGTCCTCGAACGGCTCTCCGACGCCGAGCGGAACGGGCACCCGGTGCTGGCCGTCATCCGCGGTTCCGCGGTGAACTCCGACGGCGCGTCCAACGGCCTCACCGCGCCGAACGGCCCCTCCCAGGAACGGGTGATCCGGCAGGCCCTCGCCAACGCGGGCCTGTCCACATCGGACATCGACGCGGTGGAGGCGCACGGCACCGGGACGACGCTCGGCGACCCGATCGAAGCGCAGGCCTTGCTGGCCACCTACGGGCAGGACCGGTCCGAGCCGCTGTGGCTCGGCTCGATCAAGTCCAACATCGGGCACACCCAGGCGGCGGCCGGGGTCGCCGCACTGATCAAGATGACCGGGGCGCTGAACCACCGGCAGCTGCCGAGGACCCTGCACGTCGACGAGCCCTCCCCGCACGTGGACTGGAACTCCGGTGCCGTCTCGCTGCTCACCGAGGCCCGGGAGTGGCCCGACGTCGACCGGCCGCGGCGGGCCGCGGTGTCGTCGTTCGGCATCAGCGGCACGAACGCGCACCTGATCATCGAGGAGCCACCGGCCACCGAGCCCGCACCCGACCGGGATCCGCGACGCCGGGTCGTGCCGTGGGTCCTCTCGGCGCAATCACCGGCGGCGCTGCGGGCGCAGGCCGAGCGGTTGCTGTCCATAGTGGACCTCGACCCGGTGGACGTCGGCTTCTCGCTCGCCACGACGAGGCCGGCCCTCCAGTACCGCGCTGCGGTCGTGGCTGCTGACACCGAGCAGTTCCGGAGTGGCCTCGCCGGCCTGGCCGCAGATGTGCCCGCCGCACACGTCGTCACCGGAACGGCCGGAGCGGCCAAGCCGGTGTTCGTGTTCCCGGGCCAGGGTTCGCAATGGGCCGGAATGGCCGTCGACCTCCTCGACACCTCCCCCGTCTTCGCCGCCCGCATGCAGGAATGCGCCGACGCCCTTACCGAATACTGCGACTGGTCACTCCTCGACACCCTCCGCAACCAAACCGCCCTCGACCGCGTCGACATCGTCCAACCCGCCCTCTGGGCCGTCATGGTCTCCCTCGCCGAACTCTGGCGCTCCATCGGCGTCCACCCCACCGCCGTCATCGGACATTCACAGGGCGAAATCGCCGCCGCCACCGCCACCGGCGCACTCACCATTCGAGACGGCGCCAAAGTCGTCGCACTCCGCAGCCAAGCCATCCGCACCCACGCCCGGCCCGGCGGCATGGTCTCCCTTTCCCTTTCCGCCGAAGACACGCGTGCCCTCCTGTCCACCTGGGACCAGGAAATCCACCTGGCCGCCCACAACGGACCCACCGCCACCGTCGTCGCCGGCGACACCCACGCCCTCGACCAGCTGCTCGCCCACTGCGAAACACACGACATCCGCGCCCGCAGAATCCCCGTCGACTACGCCTCCCACACCCCGCACATGCACGTGCTCCGCGACGAACTACTC
>NZ_JBHVXZ010000246.1:0-4864 GCF_042881395.1 Amycolatopsis sp. NPDC058278
CCGTCGGCGAACCGGCCGGTCAGCTCACCGGCGACGCTCAACGCCAGCCGGGTTTTGCCGACCCCGCCCGGGCCGACGGCCGTGACCAGGCGGTGCTCGCTGAGCGCCTCCGTCAGCGCCGCCCGTTCAGCCACCCGCCCGACGAACGGCGTCAGCCGCGACGGCAGCACCGCGGGGACCGGCGGCTGCGTGGTCGCCGCGACCACCGCCAGGGCGCGGCGATCGGCCACCCGGAGCTTCCGCAGCAGGGAGGAGACGTGACTTTCCACGGTGCGGACGGAGATGAACAACCGGGCACCGATCTCGGCATTGGTCAGGTGTTCACCGAGCGCAGCGAGCACCTCGGCCTCCCGCGCGGAGATGCCTGCCCCGGCAGCGATCTCCTGATTGGCCACCTTCGGATTGTCCTCCGCCGGCCTGGTTGTGTCAGCCGGTCGCCAACGGACATTTAGCGGAAATACCCGTGGCGAACACGGATTTCCCGGTCAGTGGCCGGCACGGATGCCCAGCGGCCCGCCGGGCACCAAGGTTGGCGCCAGAACGAAACGTTCGCCGATATGAGGGGAATTCCATGAAGGTTCGAAGACTGGCAGCGGTAATCGGCGCGACCGCGGGGGCGCTGGCCATGATGGCGGCACCGGCGTACGCCGGCTCGGTCCCCACGCCGGAGGGTGCGCTGCCCAGCAGGATCGGTGCAGCGGTCGAGTTCCAGGACATCGCCAGCGGGGGGTGCGCGGACGTGATCAACTTCTCGACAGAGCACGGCGGCCCCGTCAGGGAGTTCCCCTGCCGCAACACCGCGAACCAGAACTGGCTGATCGAGCCGGTGCTCTCGGCGCCCGGGTTCTTCGCCCTGCGCAGCATCAACAGCAACATGTGCCTGGATCTGCGCTCCGGCAGCGTCGATGACGTGCACGACGGCACCCTGGTCCAGCAGTGGGACTGCTTCCCCGACAGCATCGGGTCCGAGCAGTGGAAGCTGCAGCTGGACAACTCCGGGGGCCCCGGAGCGCTGAACCTGGTCACGGCGGTGAAGGGCAAGTGCCTCGACACCAATCCCCGCACCGGGAGCGCGTTGCTCCACATCGCGACGTGCAGCTTCGGTTCCCGGTCCCAGATGTGGCGGGAGCAGTAACACCGTCCTGCCCGTGCGGCGCACGCTGCACGGGCAGGATCGCGGACGGGGCCGTGCCGGGGCTGCGCGAGCCTCTGCCCACTCGGCGCATCGCGTGTCCCCGGCTAAGTTCCCGGCCGTGTCCGAGGTTCCCTTCCGTACACCGGCACCGCGTACGGCCGCCACCCGCGGCCAGTGTCGAAAAGAACGACCATCTCCCGGCCCGAGCCACCCACCCACGCCGGACGGCCGGGCTGGTGCCGCAACCAGGCGCTGCGGTGACTGGACAGCGTCGCCCGCAACGCCGCCCGGCTCCCGTCGCGGTACTCGACGAGCAGATCCGGCCGGTGCCCGTACCTCCCGAGGTCAGGCACCACGGTGACCGCGGCCGGCCGCCAGCCGGTGCGCACCACGGCCTCGTGCCGCAACGACCACCGGCCCCAGCCGATCAAGCTGAAAACCACAGCCGTCACCAAGCCCACGCCGGCCATCCAGAAGAAGACGGCCCCGCGGGGATCGACACCATCTTCCAGCGTCGTGCGCACGCGGCTCGGGTCGGCGGGGTCGTACACCACCGTGACCTGCGCGCCCTCGGCGTAGCGCCGCTTCGAACTGAGGCGAACGGAAGCATAGTGAGGTTCACCCCGCACGGAAAAGGCCACGTAAATCCCGGGCGGGTATCGTTCGAGCAGCAACACCGTCCCGGGCACACGAGTACCGTCTTGCAGGAGCCAGCCGGCCGACGATTCGTACAGGACGAGCCCGGTGAAGGCACCACCGGCGGCCACGAGCCACAGCGCGGCGACAACCAGCGCCCGCCACCCCAGCACGCGCAGCCGGCGGGTCTCGGCGGTCAGGTCCACGCTCTCGTGACCGTTTACGCCTTCCGGCGGCAGCCACTCCGAATCATCCGGCATGAGCTCAGCTTTCCACGAGTTTCCGGCGCGGACACCGAGAACGGCGCATGACCCCTCGCCCGACCAGGCGTCCGCCACGGGTGATGCTGGTCGCGTGTGGTCAGTCGCGGCGTGGTCGTCCCCGCGTCAGGGGCGGCGTTCGTGCCTACGCCCAGCCGTCGTGGTCATGGGGCAACCGATCCTCCCCTTCAGGCGTGTACGCCCCGCATGCCTGCAACACGGGAGGGGAAGCATGACCTTACGAAGATCACTGACGTTGCTCGCCGTCGCGCTCGCCGTCGGGATCACCGTCACCGATGGCGCGGTGGCGGCGGCGGAAACCGCTGGTCAACCGCGCTCCGAGGTGACGCTGTCCGCGACGTCCTGGGGTTACGTCGACTCAGCGGCACCGACCACCGCCCACTTCGACCCATCCGGCAACCTGCCGATCGGCACCTGGGACAACACACCGCACCGCCAACGCTCGTACGTGACCTTCGACCTGAGCTCGTTGCGGGGTGCGCCGTTCACGACGGTGCTGCTGTCGGCCGGCGAGACGCACTACGTCGACTGCGGCAGCCGTGCCACCGAGGTGTGGCGGACCTCCGCCTACACCAAGCAGTCGACCTGGCAGAACCGCCCGGCGGAGCAAACGCGGGTGGCGTCCAGGGGTGCCGACAGCACCTGCATCGACAACCACGGCACGTTCGACGTCACCACCGCGGTGCGGGACGCGGTCGACCACAAGGTCCGTCACCTCACCCTGGCCTTCCGCGTCGCCGAAGCCCACGAGGCGGACCCGGCGTTCTACCGCCTGATCGAGGCCCCGGCAACGCTGCGGGTGGTCGACAACGCGCCGCCCGCGACGCCGACCGACCTGCGCACCAACGACCAGCCCTGCGCCAAGGACGGCACCGGCGCGCTGGTGAGCCGCCAGCTGCAGCTGAGCGCCCGGGTATCCGACCCGGACGGCGACTTCACGTCCGGGCAGTTCACGTGGTGGCCGGTGGCGAACCCGTCGCAACGGCACACGGGTGCCGGGTCGGGCAGCCCCGCCGTGGCGTACCCGGACACTTCCGACCTCGCCGACGGCACCTACGCGTGGGAGGTGTACGCGGAGGACAGCTGGGGTGCGAAGTCGTCCACGGTGTCCCCGTGCCGGTTCACCGTCGACCGCACGGATCCGCACGCGCCTGCTGTCGTCTCCAGGACGTACCCGGCGAACGCCGAGGGCGGCGGGGTCGGTGTGGCCGGCGAGTTCACCTTCTCCCCCAACGGTTCCACCGACGTCGCGCGGTACGACTACAACTTCGGTGCGGACACGCGAGAGATCGCCGCGGGCCCCGACGGCACGGCCACCGTCAGCTTCACGCCAACGGCCAACGGCTGGCAGTCGGTGCTCGTGCGGGCGTGGGACCGGGCGGGCAACCTCTCGCTCAGCACCTACTACTCCTTCATCGTCAAGGAAACGCGGCCGACGGTCACGTCCGACCGCTACCCGCCGCAGGGCGGCCCGGACGGCGGCATCGGCGTGCCGGGCGTGTTCCGGTTCGCGCCGGGGATGCCGAACGTCGTGGCGTACGACTACCGGCTGGACGACGGCGCGTCCGCCACGGTCACGGCCGGCCAGAACGGCGTCGCCAAGGTGACGATCACGCCGGCCACCGGCGGTGATCACGTGCTGTTCGTGCGCAGCACCGACACCTCGGGCGTGAAGTCGCCGGAACGGGAGTACCGGTTCCTCGTCGAAGCGTCACCGGTGGTGAGCGGGCCCGAGAACGTCGACCTGGGCACCTCGGCCACGTACACGGCCACCCCGAGAATGCCGGACGTCGTCGAGTACGACTACTGGTTCGCGAGTGCCGAGAGTACGAAGTGGACGGTCAAGGCGAACGCCGGCGGAACCACCACGCTGCCGGTCGAGTTCACCTCGGCCGACCAGACCCTGCTGCGGGTCCAGGCCCGCGCCGCGTCCGGCGGGCTGTCCCCGGTGACGGAGAAACGGTTGTCGCTCAACACCTGGCGACCGGAGATCGACTACCAGGGCGACATCGCGACGGAGGGCAGAGCCGCCACGTTCACGTTCACCACCCCGATGCCGAACGCCGTGGAGTTCGAGTACTGGCTGACGGCGGACCCGGCGACCCGGTGGACCGTGCCGGTCAGCGGGAACACCGCGACGGTGAGCTACACCCCACCGAGGGCCGGCGACTACGAGATGCTGGTGCGCGCGAGGAACACGGCGGGCGTGTGGTCGTCAACGGACAACATCACGTGGACGGTGACGAACGATCCCACGGTGACCTCGAAGGAGTTCCAGGCAAACGGGCGGGTGTTCCCCGGCACCTTCACGTTCGAAGCCCGCCAGCCGGGCGCGGTGGCGTTCGAGTACTCGCTCGACTGGGGTCCGTTCCAGCAGCTGGCCGCTCAGAACGGGCGCTCCGTGCTGCCGTGGACTCCCCCGCTGCCACCGGAAGGCTCGGCCTCCCACCACCTGCGGGTGCGTACGGTGACGGCCGACAAGGTCTCCTCGCAGGAGAAAACGTACTACTTCAGCATCACGAGCGCGCCGTACGTGTCGTCCAAGGAATACCCGGAAAGCCAGTGGTCGGGCGGTTCCGGTGTGCCGGGGACGTTCACCTTCACGCCGGGTATGCCGGGCATCGTCTCGTACACCTACCAAGTCCGGAACGACTGGGGTGCCGTGACAGAGGAGTTCACCGTGCCGGCGGACAGTTCGGGTGCGGGAACGATGACCTGGACCCCACCGGACCGTGGCGTCTACTCGGTGATCGTGCGGGGCAACACGGCCGACGGCACCAGGTCGGGTGGCATCGGCTACTCGGTGTACGTC
>NZ_JBHVXZ010000247.1:0-4724 GCF_042881395.1 Amycolatopsis sp. NPDC058278
CCGCGCGATCAAGGCCCTGCTCACCCCCTGACCGCAGACGGGGACGACCGGTCCGGGCCGCGGCGACGGCGGCGCGGCCCGGACCGGCGACCTCCATCACCCGAAGGAGAGATTCACATGGACACCGGGACCACTCCCGGCCGGCTGCCCGCCGTCGTCTGGGTGCTCGCCGCCGGCACGTTCCTGCTGGGAACCACCGAGTTCGTCATCGCCGGCCTGCTGCCGGAACTGGCCGGGGACCTCGACGTGAGCGTCTCGCAGGCCGGGCTGCTGATCACCGCCTTCGCCATCGGCATGATCGTCGGCTCGCCCACCATGGCCTTGGCCACCCTGCGGCTGCCCCAGCGCCGGGCGCTGGTCCTGGCACTGGCCGTGTTCAGCCTCGGGCACGTCGTCGCGGCACTCAGCGGCTCCTTCGCGATCGTCCTCGCCGCGCGCGTCGTCACCGCCCTGGCGACCGGGGCGTTCTGGTCCGTCGGCTTCGTCGTCGCCACCGCGGCGGCCGGCCCGCGGAACTCGACACGCGCGGTCGGCGTCATGATGGGCGGGCTGACCCTGGCCAACGTCGTCGGCGTGCCGATCGGCGCATTCGCGGGCCAGTTCACCGGGTGGCGCGGCCCGTTCTGGGCTCTGGCGGCGCTTTCCGCGCTGGCCGCCGCGATCATCGGCCGGTTCATCCCCACCCACGAGCAGCGCGCCGAGATCTCCGTCCGAGCCGAGATCCGGGCCCTGCGCCAAGGTCGGCTGTGGCTGGCACTCGCCGCCGCGATGTTGATCATGGGCGGCGTCCTGGCCACCTACAGCTACCTCACCCCGCTGCTGACCGGGCGCGCCGGCATCCCGGCCGGCGCCGTCCCGCTCGCCCTCATCGCCTTCGGCGCCGGCGCCCTCGGCGGCACCACCGCCGGCGGCCGCCTCGGCGACCGGCACCCGATGGCGACCACCATCACCGCGGCCGCGGTCACCGCCGCTGTCCTGTTCCTGATGATCCCGCTGTCCACCAATCCCGTCGCGGCCATCGTCCTCGTGTTCCTGATGGCCTTGACCGGGTTCACGGTCAACCCCGTCGTCACGGCGCTCGCCGTCCGCTACGCCGGTGACGCGCCCACCCTGACCTCCGCGCTGAGCACGTCGGCCTTCAACACCGGTATCGCCGCCGGAACCGCCGTCGCGGGCACGGCTTTGGACTCGCTCGGGGTGACCGGGCCACCCCTGGTCGGGGCGATCACCGCCGCCCTCACCTTGCTGCCCCTCACCGCCCTGGCCGGTCGCTCCCGCCGCGCGAAGCCAACGGGCCTCGACCACGAGAAGGAGGAGGTCGCCGTACCGTGTTGAGGGAACCGACCGGCCAAAGTACCGGTGATTCACCCGCTTTACGAGGTACTGTCAGTACACCGCTTGCCAGGGACTCCCACGCGGCGCGGACGCCTGATGAGGTCGGCTCCATGTCGCCCGAAAACGCGGAATCGCCGACCCCTCTCAGCCGGCGGACGTTCATCGCCGCCTCAGCCGTGGGTGGTGCCGCTGCCGTGGCCGGACCGGCGCTCCTCGGCGCCGAGCCCGCCGCGGCCGCCGCCGACGCGTCGAGCAGCCCGGTTTCCCTGACCGTCAACGGAATCCGGCACACCGTCACCGTCGACAACCGGACCTCGCTGCTGGACCTGCTGCGCGAGCACTTCGGGCTGACCGGCACGAAGAAGGGCTGCGACGCCGGCGCGTGCGGCGCGTGCACGGTCCTCGTCGACGGCCGGCGCGTCAACGGGTGCCTGACCCTGGCGGTACGGCTGGACGGCGCGGAGGTCACCACCATCGAGGGATTGACTTCCCGTGATGACGGGCCGCTGCACCCGCTGCAGCAGGCGTTCATCGACCAGGACGCCTTCCAGTGCGGGTACTGCACCCCAGGGCAGATCATGTCCGGCGTCGGCTGCCTCGAGGAAGGCCACACCGGGTCGCCGGACGAGATCCGGGAATGGATGAGCGGCAACATCTGCCGCTGCGGCTGTTACGTCAAGATCGTCAAAGCCATCCAGCAGGCGGGGAGCTGAGCCGATGGAACCCTTCGCCTACACCAAAGTGCGCGATGTCCGGGCGGCCGTCGCGGCCGGCCGGCGCGGTGGTCGCTTCATCGCCGGCGGCACGACGCTGGTCGACCTGATGCGCGAGACCGTGGAACGCCCCGGCACGCTCGTCGACATCGGCGCGCTGCCGCTCACCGGCATCTCCCCCACGCCGGGCGGTGGCGTGCGGATCGGCGCGCTGGTGCGGATGGCCGACGCTGCCGCCGATCCCCGGGTCCGCAGTGCTTTCCCGGTGGTCTCGCAGGCGCTGGAGCTGAGCGCGTCCCCGCAGCTGCGCAACATGGCCACCATCGGCGGCAACATCATGCAGCGGACCCGCTGCCCCTACTTCCGGGACGTGACCGCCCGCTGCAACAAGCGCGCGCCCGGTTCGGGATGTGCCGCCCTCGACGGCTACAACCGGAGCCACGCGATCCTCGGCGGCTCCGAAGCGTGCGTCGCGACGCACCCCTCCGATGTCGCGGTCGCCTTCGCCGCCCTGGAGGCGACCGTGCACCTGCAGGGACCGGACGGCGACCGCAGCGTTTCCTTCGCCGACTTCCTCCTGCGGCCGGGCAGCACTCCGGACCGGGAACAGGCCCTGCGGCCCGGTGAGCTGATCACCGCCGTCGAGCTCCCGGCACTCCCGGGGCCGTCGCGGTCGGGGTACCTCAAGGTGCGCGACCGGCAGAGCTACGAGTTCGCCCTGACCTCGGCCGCGGTCGCCCTGTCGATCCGGGGCGGGGTCATCCGCGCGGCGAAGGTCGCCGCCGGCGGCGTCGGCACCGTCCCGTGGAAACTTCCCGCCGTCGAACAGCACCTGCTCGGCAAGCGGCCGTCGGACTCGCTGTGGGCCGAGGCCGCGCAGCGAGCGGCGGACGGCGCCCGTCCGTTGCGGCACAACGGGTTCAAGGTCGAGTTGCTCAAGCGCACGGTCGAACGCCAGCTGCGCGTCGTGGGAGGCACCCGATGACCCAGCCCCGCATCGCCGTCGGCACCCCGCAGTCCCGAGTGGACGGACGCCTGAAGGTGACCGGGCGCGCGCTCTACACCGCCGACCACCCGGCCGACGGCGTCCTCTACGCCGCCGTCGTCGACAGCAGCATCGGACGCGGCCGCATCACCGGCATCGACGACCACGCCGCCCGCGCCCACCCCGGCGTCCAGCGGGTGATCAGCCACCTCAACGCACCCCGGCTGCCCTATCTGGACAACCCCGGGTCGAACAACCCCGCGCCGAACTCCCGTCTGCGCGTCTTCCAGGACGACCGGGTCCGGTTCTTCGGCCAGCCGGTCGCCGTCGTGATCGCCACCACCCACGAAGCCGCCCAGCAGGGCGCCCGCCTGGTGAAGGTCACCTACGCCGCCGAGCAGCCGCGCACCGACCTGGCCACCGCACCCGCCGACCCGCCGGCGACCTACTCGCGCGGCGACGCCGAAACCGCGCTGAACACCGCGCCGGTCCGGCTGGACCTGGCCTACCGGACCGCCCGCAACCACCACAACCCCATGGAGCCACACGCCACCATCGCCCGCTGGGACGGCACCCGGCTCACGGTCTGGGACAAAACCCAATGGGTGGTCGGTGGCACGCAACAGGAACTCGCCGCCGTCTTCGGCATCCCCCAGACCTCGGTCCGGGTCATCTCACCGTTCGTCGGCGGCGCCTTCGGCAGCGGCCTGCGCTCCTGGCCGCACACCACCATCGCCGCCCTCGCCGCCCGCGAGACCGGCCACCCGGTCAAGCTCGTCCTCACTCGCCGGCAACTGTACTTCGGCACCGGCTTCCGGCCCGCCTACTCATACCGGCTCCGGCTCGGTGCCGACCGCACCGGACGGCTCACCGCGATGACCCACGACATCCGCGGCGAAACCTCCAGCTACGAAACGTTCACCGAAGCGATGCTGGCACCCGGCCAGATGCTCTACAGCACGCCCCACGTCCGCCAGGCCTACGCGACCGTGCCCCTGGACGTCAACACCCCGATCTGGATGCGCGGCCCCGGCTACGCCTCCGCCGCCCTCGTCATCGAATCCGCGATGGACGAACTCGCGCACCGGCTCCGCCTCGACCCCATCGAACTGCGCAACCGCAACGAACCCGCGACCGACCAATCCAGCGGCCTGCCGTTCTCCACCCGCCGGCTGCGCGAGTGCTACGCCGTCGGCGCCCGGGAGTTCGGCTGGCCACACCGCAACCCGAAGCCGCGCTCGATCCGCGACGGCGACTGGCTGGTCGGCACCGGCATGGCCGCCGCGGTCTACGACACCGCCCGTGCCCCCGCCCAGGCCCACGTCCGCCTCGCCGCCGACGGCACCGCCGTCGTCCAGTCCGCGACCAGCGACATGGGCCCCGGCACCTACACCTCCATGCCCCAGGTCGCCGCCGACGCCCTCGGCCTGACCATGGACACCGTGGACTTCCGGCTCGGCGACTCCCTCATGCCCCCGACCCCGCCCCACGGCGGCTCCATGACCATGGCCAGCGTCGGCTCCGCCGTCCAAGACGGCTGCGACAAGGTCCGCCGCCAAGCGATCACCCTCACCGTCAACGACCCGCGCTCCCCCTTGCACGGCGTCGATCCCGACGACGTCATCGTCCGCAAAGGACGGCTACACCTCAAGAACGACCCCACGCGCGGGGAGACCTACCGGCAGCTGCTG
>NZ_JBHVXZ010000248.1:0-4613 GCF_042881395.1 Amycolatopsis sp. NPDC058278
ACGATCTGCCGCGGGGAGCTGCTGTCGCCAGGAGAGGAACGCCTCTGACGTGCCTAGTAGATGTTCGACGGGCGGACCATGCCTTCGGCGAGGTCGCCGACGCCCGGAGCGATGATCGCGCCCGGATTGACCAGCACCTCCTCGACGACCGCGGTCTCGGTCGTGATCAGCAGGGCCGCGATGGAGGCCGCGCTCTCGAGGGCCGAACGGGTCACCTTGAGCGGGTCGATGACCCCCACCGCGAAGAGGTCGCAGTACTCCCCGGTGAGGGCGTCGAACCCGTGGCCGCTGTCCAGGCCCGCCACCCGTTCCAGGACCGCGGCACCGTCGTAGCCGGCGTTCTCCGCGATCCAGTGCAGCGGCTCGCCGAGCGCCCGGCGCACGATTTCGCGCCCTTGGGCCGCGTCGCCGTCGAGGTCGGGCAGCTCGACGGAGGTCGCGGCCTGCGCCAGCGCAGCACCACCGCCGGTGACCACGCCTTCCTCGAGCGCCGCCCGGGCCGCGGCCAGCGAGTCCTCGACGCGCAGCATCCGCTCCTTGAGCTCGACGCTGGTCGCCGCCCCCACCCGGACGACGGCGACCCGGCCCGAAAGCCGGGCGATGCGCAGCCGGAGGCTGTCCTGGTCGTGTTCGATCCGGGCCCGGCCCAGTTGCTTGTCCAGCTGGCCGATGCGGGCCCGCACGGCGGCCTCGTCGCCGGCTCCGCCGATGATCGTGGTCGTGTCCTCGGTGATGGTGATGTGCGCGCACCGGCCGAGGTCCCGCTCGGTGACGTCGGTGAGGCTGATCCCGGAGTCCTCGCTGACGACCCGGCCGCCGAGGGCCGCGGCCAGGTCCTCCAGCTCGGCCAGCCGGCGGTGCCCGAAGCCGGGCGCGCGGACCACGACCGCTGGGAAGGTGCCGTGGACGTTGCCGCTCACCACCAGCTGCAGCGCCGGGCCGTCGACGTTCTCCGCGAGGATCACCAGCGGCCGGCCGGCTCGGCGGGCTGCCTCGACGGTGGGCATCAGCTCCTGGACCTGGCTGATCTTCCGGTCGGTCAGCAGGATGACCGGATTGTCGAAGCTCGCCTCCATCCGCTCCCGGTCGGTGACCATGTACGGCGAGGTGTAGCCGTGGTCGAACTCGATCCCGTCGACCAGCTCGACGCTCAGCCCCGGGTCGTCGGACTCCTCCACCTCGACGACCCCCTGCCGGCCGACCGCGGTCAGCGCATGCGCGATCACGCGGCCGATCCGCTCGTCGTCGCTGGCCGCCAGGGTCGCGATCCGCTCCAGCTCCGCCTCGCCGGTGACCGCGGTCGCGGACTTGCGCAGCCACTCGACGATCGCCTCGACGGTCTCCTCGATGCCGCGGCGCACCCGCATCGGGTTCGCGCCCTCGCCGAGCGCGGCCAGGCCCTCCCGCACCATCGCCTGGGCGAGGACCGTCGCCGTCGTGGTTCCGTCCCCGACCACTCCGTTGGTCTTCATCGCGACTTCCTTGACCAGCTGGGCACCCATGTTGGCGAAGGGCTCCCGCAGCTGGACCTCCCGGGCGATGGTCACGCCGTCGTTGGTGATGGTCGGCGGTCCGGTCAGCTTCTCCAGCACCGCGTTGCGGCCCTTGGGACCGAGGGTGACCTTCACCGCGTCGGCCAAGGTGTTGACGCCCAGCTCCAGCTGACGCCGCGCATCGACGCTGAACCGCAGCTCTTTCGCCATGATTTTTCCTTTCAGGGGATGATAATGGCCCGGCCGCGGACCTTGCCCGCGCTGAGATCATCGATCGCTTGCTGGAACTGCTCGAGGCGGTACTGGGCGGTGTGCAGCTTCACCTTGCCCTGCGCGGCAAGGACCATCAGGTCCTGCAGATCCGTGTAGGAGCCGACCAGGTTGCCGAGGAAATTGATTTCGGTGGAGATGATGTCGATGGTCGGGATGTCGAGGTTTTCGCCGTATCCGATGACGTAGTAATTCCCCGCGCGACGCAGCATCCGGACGCCCTCGGACGTCGATCCGCCTTCGCCGACGAAGTCGAGGACCGCCTCCGCGCCGTGGCCGCCGGTCAGCTCGAGGACCTTGTCGACATGTCCACCGTCGGCGACGACCGTGACATCGGCGCCGACCTGGGAAGCCAGCTCGAGTGCCTCCGGATTGCGGTCGACCACGACGAGCGTCGCCGCGCTCATCGCCTTCAGACATTGGATGCCGATGTGGCCGAGCCCGCCCGCGCCGATGACGACGCAGACGTCGCCGGGGCGCAGCACCTTCGCGGCCTTCGCCGCGGCGTGCTGGGCGGTGAGCCCGGCGTCGGCGAGCGCGGCGACGTCGGCGGGTTCGAGGTTGTCGGCCAGCTTGACGCAGGACCGCGCCGACGTCAGCAGGTACTCAGCGTATCCGCCGTCGGTGTCGATGCCCGGAAACCGCGAGTTCTCGCAGTGCACGTCGTCGCCGAGCCGGCAGGCCCGGCACAGGCCGCACGTCACCAGCGGGTGGAGGATCACCTTGTCCCCCACCGCGACGTTCGTGACCGCGTCGCCGACCGCGTGCACCCACCCGGCGTTCTCGTGGCCGATCGTGTACGGCAGGGCGACGCCGGTCTTCTCCGCCCACTGGCCTTCGAGGATGTGGAGGTCGGTCCGGCACACCCCGGCGGCGCCCACCCGGACCACGACGTCCAGCGGGCCGGTGACCTTGGGCTCTCCGACGTCGTGCAGCTGGAGGTCGTGGTGGTACCCGGTGACCTGGACGGCTTTCATGAACGGCTCCTGGTGTTCGAGACGACGAGGTCCACCTCGGCGTAGCGGGTGGCCAGCAGGCCGCGGCAGAAATGCGCATTGCCCTCGATGGACACGCGCGTGGCGGCGGCGAGGCGCAGCCACAACGCGGCGTCGGACTTCGCAACCGGGGTGCCGTCGTGGTCGACCAGCACCCGCGCGTGCGAGTCCGTCGGCAGGCCGATGGCCTCCCGCCGCCGCAGCAACGCCGACTTCAGCGGGCCTTCCGGCAGGTCGAACAGCTCCAGCAGCGGCAGTTCTTCAAGCGTCCAGGCACCCGCCGCCAGCACCGGACGGCAGCACCGCTCGATCGCGGCGAGGTGCGCCTTCCGCTGGAAGGTGCCGCGCAGCTCATCCAAGCCAGCCTCGGCTTCGACGCCGAACGTGCCGACGTAGCCGGCCGCGGCGGCCATCCCGCGGTTGATCTTCTCGGAGTCGTGGTGGTCGTCCAGGACCACGCGGACCCGGCCCAGCCCGGACACCGCCGTCAGGGCGTCGTGGGCGTCGGACACCATCAGGTAGGCGAAGTTGGGCGCGCAGAACGCGGTGGGGAGGCGCAGGTGCACCTCCACGCCGTCGTCGTCGACGGCGACCGAGCGGACGAAGCCCAGCTCGGTCACCGGCTGGTCCAGCTCGGGGTCGTACACAGTGGACAGTGCCGCCAGGATCTCGGCCTCCACGGACACGGCGGTGGCGGTCATCGCGCACCGGCCGTCGCGGGCAGCCGGAGGTGCTGGGGCACGTCGAGGTCGTACAGCGCGGCCGCGTTGAGCCCGAGGATCTTCTTCTTCTGTTCGACGGTGATCGCCGGGTACTCCGGCAGGTCCGCGGGGATCTGGAAGTCCACGAACTGCTCGATGAGCCACTTCGGCGTCCACAGCGCGTAGTCGCTGGAGAAGAAGATCTTGTCCTCGCCGATCCAGTAGAGCAGCTCCCCGATGATCTGGGCGAAGTACTTCGGCCGCGTGTGGATGAACGGCATCGCGACGGCAAGTCCACCGTAGACGTTCGACTCCTGGGTCGCGATCCAGCAGAAGTCCTCCAGGCGCGGCAGCCCGACGTGCTCGACGATGAAGTTCAGGTCGGTGTAGTCGGTGGCGACCTTGTCGACATCGGCGACGTCGAAGGCGTCCCGGTCGAGCGGGCGGATCGTCGGTCCCTTGTGGACGTGGATGTTCTTGATGCCGAGCTTGATGCACTCTTCGAGGTAGCGGCGCGTCCAGGGGTCGTCGAGCTTGTAGCCGCGCGAGTCGCCGTGCCATTCGGCCGTGTAGAGCTTGACGCCCTTGAGGTTCATCCGCTCGGCGTCCCGGCGCAGCTGCTCCAGGCCGGCCTGCTCGAACCGGGGATCCCAGTTGTGGTTGTAGGTCAGCTTGCCCGGGTTGGCGGCCGTGAGGGCCAGCGCCTCCTCCGTCTGCCCGAACCCGTTCTTGTAGAACTCGCCCAGCCGCGCCGGCTGGAAGATGGCGTGGTCGACGTAGCCGTCCTGGAAGAGGTCCTTCATCAGGCGGTCGCCGCCGTAGTAGGTGTAGGTGTCGTAGTCCCAAACGACTTCCTCGGGGCTGAGGTTCCGGTGGTAGTCGTAGAAGCAGTCGATGAACTGCTTGCCGTGGACGTTCAGCTGGTTCTCGGACCGGGCGTCCCAGAGCGCGATGTGCGCATCGACGATGAAGTACTTCTCGCCGTCCTTTTCATACATCGGAGATCCTCATCCTTCGGGCGTGTGGTGGAGAACCGTGGTGGCGGGGCCGCTGCGCGTCGCCCGCGCCCCCCCCCCGCGACGCGCGGCGCGTAGGCCGGAGGGCCGGGGTCTAACCACGGAGAGAGGACGCGGACGCCCCGGGGGGCGACTGCG
>NZ_JBHVXZ010000249.1:0-4591 GCF_042881395.1 Amycolatopsis sp. NPDC058278
AACGTCGGGTCGGCAAGTGCCTCGACGTGAAGGGCCACTGCACGGCCCACGGCACCCCGTTCGTCATCTGGCCGTGCAACGGCGCCGCGAACCAGCGGTGGTCGCGTGGCTGAGCACGCGAGGTCCCGCGGGGGAGTGGTTCGCCGCCCGGCCGTCCGGGCGGGAACGCCTGTTTGACCGGCGGGGCGTGCGGGTATCTCCGCGCTCGACACGAGCCGCCGCCTCAGGGACGGCGGTTCCCGGAAAAGGAGCTTCCCCACCGTGATCATCCTCGGCGTCATCCTGATCATCCTCGGCTTCGTCATCGGCATCCCGGCGCTGTACACGATCGGCGTCGTGCTCGCCATCGCGGGGGTCGTCCTGGCGATCCTCGGCGGAACGGGCCGCAAGATCGGCGGGCGCGCCCACTGGTACTGAGCCGGATGCGGGGCCGGAAGCCGACGCTTCCGGCCCCGTCGGCGCGTTCGCAGGTGTACTTCCGTTTCGACGGGTGAAGACCAGTTCGTCGTCGCGTCTCTACCGGCCGGCCCGCCAGTCCTCGATCGCCGCGGCCCATTCCTTGTTGCGGGTGGATTCCATGAACTCCTTGCGGTCGATCAGCAGGTACACCTCACCCGCCGGGGTGGTCGTATCGAGGATGAGTGGTTGACCCGAGTCCGTCAGACCGCCGAGGAACCGCCCGTACAGGTCGGTGAACTCGCGCCGCACGCTCGTCACGTCACCGGGCCGCAGCACCAGCGTGCCCTCGTCCCACCCGGACAGCGCCAGCGAACCGCCGGCCAGTTCGATCGTCCCCCGCCTGCGGAACAGCGCCTTCTGGCTGATCGCGCCCGCCGCCTTGTCGGCGATCTTGTTGGCTTGCATCTCCGCGGCACTCGCTCCGAGGTAAGTGCCCTGCTTCGGTTCCATGCCGTGAACCCTCGCGCACGGGCGGCCCGTCCGCAGCGGCCGAAGGGTGACGGGCGCAGCAACTTTCGTCGATGTCCGCGATCGGCCGACCGGCCCGAGGGACGGGGCTCCAAGGGCGACGACACGAGGTGCCATAAAATCGCCGTCCATCTGCCGCGCGGGAGGCTGGGATGTGCGCGTTCGTGCTGGTCGCCGAGGACGACGTCAAGCAGGCCGAACTGCTGCGCCGGTACCTGCGCCGTGAAGCGCACTCGGTGCTGGTGGTGCACGAGGGCCGGGAGGCGCTCGACCAGGCGGCCCTGCGGCAGCCGGATCTACTCGTCCTCGACGTGATGATGCCCGGCCTGGACGGCCTCGACGTCGTGCGGTCCCTGCGGCGGGATTCCGACGTGCCGGTGCTGCTGGTCACGGCGCGCTCGACCGCCGAGGACAAGCTGGCCGGATTCGACCTGGGCGCCGACGACTACGTGACCAAACCGTACGACCCGAGGGAGCTGATGGCGCGGGTGCGGTCGCTGCTGCGCCGCGCCGGTCCCTCGGATCGGCGGCCGGCGCTGCCGTGCGTCACGGCTGCCCCCGGCCGAGGCGCTGGCCACCTGAGGTCGCCGCCCGCCGGTCTCGACCTCGCCCACCGGCTCACCGGCAGCGACGCCTGGCGCCGCTCATGTTCGGTTGCCCCTCGCCATCCGGGTGCCAGGGTTGCGCCGCAGCCGGTCCGGCGGGCGCGGGGGCTGCGCCGGTGTCAGCGCGGCCCCCGCGGTGGGGCTTCGTCACGCACCGCCGTGGAAGGTGATCGTGAAGCCGCTGCAGGAGGCGCACTGGTACATCGTCTGGTTGCCCGGCTCGGTGTCCTGTTTGGACCACGCGTACGCCTTCGGGCAATGCGACTTGATCGCGTCGCTGTAGCTCGTCGGGGCGTCGCGGTTCGGGTTGACGCAGTTGATGAGCGTGCCACTCGGGGAGTACCGGCGGTCTTCGGCCGGGCAGTAGGACAGCAGGTTCTCCGGGCAGCCCGCCGAGCCGCACGAAGCCGAACCCGGGGGCACGGCCGCGTTGACCGGCTCGATCGTGATCGGCAGGGAGAAGGCGTTGACGTAGCTGACGTCGTACCACGGGGCGAGGCCGTCGGCGGTGTCGAAGTTGAACTCGGCCAGGCTGGCCGGCTGTTCACCGGTCGCGCAGTGGTCGGCGTGGACGCCGCAGTCGCCGACCGCGCAATGGAAATCCCGGCCGGAGGTGCCCGTGCACCCCTGGCGCGCGAAGAACTTGCCCCGCCAGTGGCCGGGCGCCGATGTTTCCGGCACCGTCACGGTCGCCGTCTGCCCGTTCGCCAGCGTCGGCAGGCTCGCGAAGTTGACCGACTGGTCGGCGTTCACGGTGCTGCCCAGCCAGACGGTCTGGCCGGAGTGGTTCACGAACGTGACGGTGTGGTTGCCCGCCGCCGCGGCCGGTGTGGCCGGCGAACTCACCGCCGACGCCACCGCGATCGCCGCGGCAACGGCGAAGAGCCGCCTGCGCATCCGGGAAAACATGGGTTCGACCTCCGTTCGTTGCTGGGTGGGGGATCAGCCGGCGGCCCGGTAGGCGACGCCGCTCGCGTTCGGGGTGGTGCCCGTGTAGAGACCGGTCGGGGTGGTCGACGTCGAAAGCGAGAACCAGGCGTAGCGCTCGACGAACGACAGTCCGTTCAGCATCGCCGTGGACCGGCTGACGAAGTCGGCCTGCTCGGCCGCGGACGGGTACCGCGGGGTGGGGCCGGAGAAGTCGGTCAACGCGTATTCGGTGACCCAGATCGGCAGGTGGTAGCGGTTGTACACCGCCTGCAGGTAGGACTGCAGCTGCCCGGTCGCGGCGGCCGAGAAGTCGCCGCCGTACCAGTGCAGTGGGATGAAGTCGACGCGGTGACCGCGCGCGGCCGCGCCGCTCATGAACCGGTCGAGCCAGCCGCCGGGAGTGTCCCCGCCGTACGCCACCGCCGGCGCGCCCAGCCGCATGCCCGTCGCCTGCAGCTGCGGCCACAGGTCCAGCGCCGTCTCGACGGACATGTTCGCCTGGCCGGCCAGGTCCGGTTCGTTGAACGCCAGCAGGGTGCTGCCGGCCGCCTTCGCCCGCTGCAACTGGTCCGCGGTGACGGAGCCGCGGCCCCAGATCATCGGGACGAACTCCGTCCCGGCCGGTGCGGTGATGCCCTGGGGGTCCGCCGCCCAGGTGTAGAACCACCGCGCGCCGACGTCGCCGAGTGCGGTGGTGACGCCGGAAAAGGCGGCCGCGCTGACGCCCTTCTTGGTGCCGGCCGCCGTCGCCGGGGCGGCGAGGCCCCCGGCGGCGGCGATGGCCACGGTCACGAGGACCAGGAGTTTCCTGAACTGGTTCATACCACTTTCTCCGGTGTTCGACGAGGTGGGTGCGCCGCGGGCCGGCCTCCGGCCGTGCCGCCGGAGGCCGGCGACGGAGTCACGAGCGCACGAACGTCCAGGTCACCGGGATGTTCCCCAGGCCGGGGTCCGCCAGCTGGGCGAACGCCGGCGCGCTGAGGTCGATGTGCGCGCTGTCGCAGCTCGGGCACTTGTCGACCACGGGCACGGTGATGGTCCGGCCGTTGTACGACACGCGGATGGACACGCCCCGGCACAGCGGGTCGTTGTTCGGGTTGGCGGTCGTCCAGTACGCGGCCGGCGCCGCGACGAGCAGCTGGGTGGCGGCGTTGATCTGCGTGCCGCAGGCGCCGAATCCGGCGTCGTTGTAGTAGGTGGCGCGGCCATTGATCGGCTGGTCGAAGGGAATGTCGGCCCATGCCGTACCGCTCGTCGTCAGGGGAAGCGCGGCAGCGGCGGCCAGCACGGCGAGCGACTTGATGGTCTTGCGCATTCCGTCCCTTTCCCTCGTGTTCCGGACGTGCTCGTGTTCATGACGGACTTACCGGTTCTTCCTGGCAGCACCGGTGAAACCGCGACCGGGTCGCACGGTTTCCCCGCGGTGCCGCGCCAGATAGTACTGGCCCGCGCAATACCTGGCTATGACAAAGAATTGTCCGGAC
Organism: Amycolatopsis sp. NPDC058278; assembly: GCF_042881395.1. Classification (NCBI taxonomy): domain Bacteria; kingdom Bacillati; phylum Actinomycetota; class Actinomycetes; order Pseudonocardiales; family Pseudonocardiaceae; genus Amycolatopsis; species Amycolatopsis sp. NPDC058278. Next base: position 3,947 of record NZ_JBHVXZ010000249.1, read on the forward strand.
AAGATCGGCTGACATCGTTGACAACGGGACATGATCCGTTCAATTCGAAATCATTTGCCGCGGTCGTCCGGGATTCCGGAAAACGTCGGGAGATCGTGGTCTCCTGCCGCCCATTCGCAACCGGTTCGGGCTCGGCGATAGCCGACGCGTGGACACCCGGGGGCCATCAGTGCCGTCACCGGCAGGGATAAGATGGCTCGACACGGTGGGGAGGCGGCATGGCGGAGGAGTCTTTACCGGGGGTGGACCTGGAGCACCCCAGCGTGGCTCGGGTCTACGACTGGTATCTCGGCGGCACGGCCAACTGGGCGATCGATCGTGAGTTCGGCAAGAAGGTCCTGGCGACGTTTCCGGCCGGGATGTATTGCGCCCGGGCCAACCGGGCCTTTCTGCATCGCGCTGTGCGGCACTTGGTGGCCCGGGGCGTGCGGCAGTTCGTCGACATCGGCTCCGGTGTTCCCACGATGGGCAACGTGCACCAGGTCGCCGACGAGGTCGCACCGGACTCCCGGGTGGTCTACATCGACTACGAACCCGTTGCGGTCGCGCACTCCCGGATCTTGCTGGAGCAGCACGGCGATCCCGCCCGCCACGCGGTGATCCACGGCGATCTGCGTGATCCCGAAGGAGTCTGGGACGCTGTGG
>NZ_JBHVXZ010000250.1:0-4035 GCF_042881395.1 Amycolatopsis sp. NPDC058278
CTCGCGCCCCCGCACCCCCCCCCCCGTGCCCGCGAAGGACTGGTGGGCCACCCCCGCCGCGCCGGGGCCCCGCGGGCCCGCCGGGACCACCACGACCGCCCCGCGGTTGCGGTGGGCCGCCCCCGCGCCCGCGCCCGGCAGGTTCAGATCGAAGGGGCGCCCGACGATCGGGTACGGAATCGCCTGGTCGTAGACGTACCGCAGCGCCGGCCCGGCGCCGGCCGCGACACCGCCGTCCGTGCTCGACGTCCGTCCCTGCCACACCGAAAACCCGTCCCGGCCCGGGACGAGGAAGGCCACGAGCCCGGCCAGGGCGTCGTCGACCGGGGGGAGCGGGAGCGCCGCGGCGCGGGCCGTGCCCCCCGCGAGGAGAACGGGGATCGCCACGGCACCGCCGAGCACCACCCGCCGTCTGATCGGCCGGTTTTCCGGGACAGGAGTCATGATCACCACCACGTTTCGCGTCCGGTCGGGGAATGCGTCGGAAACGTTCGTGCTGGACGACTTTAGGCGCGTCCCGCCCGTTCGCCGGGCCGCACCGGCGGATCACCCGATCGGCCCCGGCCGGATTGTGGCGGGAGACGGGTTCCGCCACGCTTCGCCCGCCCTCCGGTGACAATTTTTCCGGATGCACCCGGGCGGAGCAGCCGGCCGCCCCCGTGTTCACCGGGCGTCTCCCGGCCCGGGACCGATCGGGCGGTCCGGGCCCGCGGGCCTTCCGCCGTTCAGTAACCGTTCAGTCCGGATCAGTGCCGGAAACCGCTGCGCCACAACGGTTCCCGGAGGTCGTGCGGTGGCCGGTGGCGACGGCGCCGCGTATGGTCGTCCGGCGCCACCTTGGGAGCGCTCCCAAATCCGGTCCCGACGAAGGAGGACAGCGTGGTTCCCCGACGCAAGACCTTGCTTTCCCTGCTGGTGACGGCCGTGACCGCCGTACTGCTGGGCGGCGTGCTCACCGGCGTCGCCGACGCGCACGGCTCGGCCACCGACCCGCCGTCGCGCAACTACGGCTGCTGGAACCGCTGGGGCAGCGACTTCCAGAACCCCACCATGGCGACGAAGGACCCGATGTGCTGGCAGGCCTGGCAGGCCGACCCGAACGCGATGTGGAACTGGAACGGGCTCTACCGCGAAGGAGTCAAGGGCAACCACCAGGGCGCCATCCCCGACGGAACGCTGTGCAGCGGCGGCCGCACGCAGGCGCCCCGGTACAACGCCCTCGACACGGTCGGCGCGTGGCAGATGGCGAACAAGGACAACCGGTTCACCCTCACCATCACCGACCAGGCCCACCACGGCGCCGACTACCTGCTGGTGTACATCACCAAGCAGGGCTTCAACCCCGCCACCCAGCCGCTGGGCTGGGGCAACCTGGAACTGGTCGCCCAGACGGGCCGCTACGCGCCCGCCGGGCAGTACCAGGTCGCGGTGAACGCGGGCACCCGGACGGGGCGGCACATCGTCTACACCATCTGGCAGGCGAGCCACCTCGACCAGTCGTACTACTTCTGCAGTGACGTGAACTTCTCCGGACGCTGACGGGACGCCCGGAGAGGGCCGGGCCGCGGGGCACCCCGCGGTCCGGCTGTCGTCGTAAGTTACGTTACATACATTGTTCGTAATGCAAGGCGTAGGCTCGGGGTATGGAACTCACCCTGCCCGGCGGCCCGGCGTGCGGGCCCGCCACCGAGGTCGCGGCGGCCTACTCGACGCCGTCCCTGCTCAACCATTCGATGCGGGTGTACGCCTGGGCGGTCGCGCTCGGCGGCGTCCACCACGTCGACTTCGATCCCGAGCTGCTGTTCGTCGCGGCCATGCTCCACGACGTCGGGCTCACGCCGGAGTTCGACAGCCACACCAAGCCGTTCGAGGTGGCCGGCGGGCACGTGGCGTGGGTGTTCGCCGCCGGCGCCGGGTGGCCGCCCGAGCGGCGCGCGCGGCTGGCGGAGGTGATCGTCCGGCACATGCAGGCGGAGGTCGACCCGGCCGAGGACCCCGAGGGCTTCCTGCTGTCGAGGGCCGCCGCGGCCGACATCGCCGGGCGGGACGTGGCGGACCTGCCCGCGGACCTGCGCGCGGAGGTGCTCGAGCGCTACCCGCGGCTGGATCTGGTGACGGAGTTCCTCCGCTGCTTCGGCGACCAGGCGGCCCGGAAGCCGGAGAGCTCCGCCGCGGCCGCGATGCGCAACGACCTCGCCACCCGCATGGCCCGCAACCCGCTCGAGGAGAACTGACGTGCAAGCCGTCACCGTCGCCGGCCGGAGCGCCGAACCGGCCCTGACCGAACTGCCCTACCCCCACGCCGCCGAGAACGACGTCGTCGTGCGGGTGCACGCGGCCGGGTTCACCCCCGGCGAGCTGACCTGGCCGGCCACCTGGACCGACCGCGCCGGCCGGGACCGGACGCCGAGCGTCCCGGGCCACGAGCTGTCGGGCGTCGTCGCGGAACTCGGCTACGGGACCACCGGCCTGACCGTCGGCCAGCGGGTCTTCGGCATGGCCGACTGGGCCCGGAACGGCTCGCTGGCCGAGTACACGGCGGTGGAAGCGCGCAACCTCGCCCCGTTGCCGGCCGACGTCGACCACGTCACGGCCGCGGCCGTGCCGATTTCCGGGCTGACGGCGTGGCAGGCGCTGTTCGACCACGGCCGCCTCACCGCGGGCCGGACCGTCCTCGTCCACGGTGCGGCCGGCAGCGTCGGATCGCTCGCGGTGCAGCTGGCGCGGGAGGCGGGCGCCCGCGTGCTCGGCACCGGACGGCCCGCCGACCGCGACACCGTGCTCGGGCTCGGCGCGGAAGCGTTCTTCGACCCGCTCTCCCCGGACATCGGCCCGGTGGACTTGGTGCTCGACGTGCTCGGCGGCGACGTCCTCGACCGCTCCGCCGAGCTGGTGCGCGACGGCGGCACGCTCGTCACGATCGCCGATCCGCCCCGCGTCCGGCCCGGGATCTTCTTCGTCGTGGAGCCGGACCGGGCCCGGCTCGCGGACCTGGCCCAGCGGGTCCGGGACGGGCGCCTCCGCCCGCGGATCGACACGGTGCGCCCGCTCGCCGAAGCCCCGGCGGCGTTCGGCGCGCGGGGCCGGACGGTCATCCGGGCGGGGTGAGGTACCGGGCGTACCAGGCCGCGGCGGCCCGCAGCGGGCCGTCGACCGGTGCCAGGGCGGGGTACCAGGCTTTTTCCCATTCGAGTGACACCCAGCCGGACCACGAACGCAGCAGCTCACCGCACTCGACCAGCGGGACGGCGCCCTCCCCCGGCGGGACGGGCGTCGGCGTTTCCCGGCTCGCCACGTCCTTGACCTGGAAGTAGCCGAGGTAGGGGCCGAGCACCTCCTTGGTGACGGCCGGCTCCTCACCGGCGCGCCAGGGGTGCACGGCGTCCCACAGCACGGCGGCCAGGTCCGGTTCCCCGAAGCCCGCGACGAGGCTCAGGGCGGCGGCCCCGGTGGGGTGCGAATCGTGCGTCTCGACGAGCAACCGCACCCCGGCATCCCGCAGCTCGCCGAGGACGGCGGCGATCCGGGGCCGGGCGTCCCCGTCGCCACCGGGGAAGACGCGGATCGCGGGTGCACCGACGCGGTGCGCGAGGGCGATCAGGGCGCGAAGTTCATCGACAACGGGCCGGTCGTCGCCAGGGGCGGCGACTTTCGCGTACCCGGCGAGGCAAGAGATGGCCAGACCCTCGCCGTCCAGGAGCAACCGGACGGCATCGGTGGCGGCGCCGGAGAGTCCCAGGTGGACTTCTTCATCGGGGTGCACGCGCAGTTCGAGGCCGGTACAGCCGTGGGCGCGCGCGGTGCGGGCGGCTTCGCGGACCGGGATCCCGGGCATGCTCAGTGTGCTCACCGCGAACTGCCGCCCCATCGATGACCTCCCCGCTCGGTATGGGGCGAGTGTAAGCGCTTTCAGGGGTGGGGATGGCGGCGGCCGGGTTGCGGTGACTCGCGGCCGGGGACGCCAAGTTGGTGGGCGCTTGTCCTCGGCGGGCTGAGGGCAGCGAGCCTTGCTCTGTCCAGGCCAGAGGGTGGCCG
>NZ_JBHVXZ010000251.1:0-4014 GCF_042881395.1 Amycolatopsis sp. NPDC058278
CTCTGGTCGTACCTACATGGACTCGGCGTGTGGCGTCCCACTACGCAGTCCCTAGACGACGAGCCTCCCGCGGCGCGCTGCGCGTGGGTACCCGGAGTCCGCGCACGGAGGTTTGCCGGGGTGGAACAGGCTTCTCTTCTACCTGTTCCCTGGCCGACCGAACGTCCGCACCTACTTTCTACGCCGTGAGCCCGGTCACTTCAAGTGCGCGGACGGGTGCACCGGTACAGAGGCTGGATCGGGTGACACCGGCACCCTGCGCGACGGACAATTCGGGGCTGGGCCAAGCAAAGTGCCGGCCGTACGGCCGTGTGGGTGGCGGCTGTCCGGCTAGCGGGACCGACGGCGACGGTTGAGGCCGTACCAGGTCGCTCCGGCGGCCACCGCCCCGACACCGAGCGCCACCATCCCGGCCGACCGCGTCGGGATCCGGGTGCGCAGCGACATCGGCCGGTCGAAGGCCAGGATCGGCCAGCCGCGTTCGAGGGCCTCCCGCCGCAGGAGCTTGTCCGGGTTGACCGCGTGCGGGTGCCCGACGACCTCGAGCAGCGGGATGTCGGTGCTCGAGTCGGTGTAGGCGAAGCACTCGGCGAGGTCGTAGCCGTGGGTCGCGGCGAGCTGCTTCGCGGCGACGGCCTTGTTGGCGCCGTAGCAGTAGAAGTCCACTTCGCCGGAGTAGCGGCCGTCGACGATCTGCATCCGCGTGGCGACGCTCCGGGTCGCGCCGAGCATCTCCGCCACCGGCGCGACGACCTCTTCGCCGGTCGCCGACAGCACGATGACGTCGTGCCCGTCCGCGCGGTGGCGCGCGATCAGCTCCGCCGCCTCCGCGTACACGAGCGGGTCGACGACGTCGTGCAGGGTCTCGCGGACGATCGCCGAAACCTGGGCGACGTCCCAGCCGGCGCACAGCGCGGAAACTTCGGCGCGCAGCCGCTCGGTTTTGTTCTCGTCGGCGCCCGCGAGCGAGAACACCAGCTGCGCGTACGCGCTTCGCAACGCGGCGCGACGGTTGATCAGTCCTTCTTTCAGAAGGGGCTTGCTGAACGCCAGCGCGCTCGACGAAGCGATGATCGTCTTGTCCAGGTCGAAGAACGCGGCCACCGCGTGCTCCGGGCCCGGCTTCCGGATGCGCGACGGCGCGCTGCTCGGTTCGGCCACCCGCCCAGGATAGGAGCTTGATCGAGGCGCGTCCCGTTGATCCACCACGCGCGCGTCGCACCGGGCGGAAAATCCATGACAGGCAGGCACTTCGGGCGCGCTGTGCCGTTATCGAACTGTGTGCCTCATCCGGCGCGCGATCCGGCGCAGGGCGGAGTTACAGTGAGGGAGCCCGGTGTCCAACCGGGCCGGTTCAGTCCGACCCCCCGGGGCTGAACCCACGGCGGCCCCCGTCCCTCCCCCCTGGCGGGGGCCGCCCTCTTACCTCCCGTTTGCCTTCCCGGTTTCCGTTGCGCCTGCTGGATTCCGCTTTTCGCGGCGACGCTCCCGGCCTTCTTGCCTTCCGCTTACCTTCGTCAATTTCCCGTTGCGTCACGAATCACGGTTCGCGATGAACGCGGAATCTTCCCGTGCGGAAATTCGGGCCCATTTTTCGCCGCAGATGCGTCGCGGGCAACCGTGATCCTGCCACACCCCGCCGCCAGAACCGGTCCGCGAACGTGTCACGAGCGGCAGTTGTCCACAACACCCCGGTTGTCCACAGCCGGCCGCCCGCCCCGTTGTGCCGCCCCACCCCCGCCCGCGACGGTGGAACCCGGGCCACCCACGGCCCGCACCGACGACGGGGGAGGACCGCATGACGGGGGAACGACCGCTGGTGATCGCCGCGGACGAAACCGTGCTGGACGAGATACTGCGCGTGGCCGCGGTCGCGGGCTGCGAACTCGACCGCGCACCGGACCTGACGGCGGCGAGCGGGCATTGGGCCCGTGCACCGCTGGTGGTCCTCGACGAAGAAGCCGTGCGGCACCCGCCGGCCCTGCCCCGGCGCAGAGGGATCCTCCTGGTCTGCAAGGGCAGTCCGGGACCGGCGACGTGGGAGCACGCCTTCCGCAGCGGCGTCGAGCGCGTGATCGCGTTGCCCGACGAAGAGTCCGCGCTCGCCGGCGCGTTCGCCGACGTCGTCGAGACCCCGGCGGCGCAACCCGGCCTGGTGCTCGGCGTGGTCGGCGGCCGGGGTGGCGCGGGGGCATCGGTGTTCGCGGCGACGCTCGCACTGGCGGCCGCCGGCGATCCGGGCGGCGCCCTGCTGCTGGACTGCGATCCGCTCAGCGGCGGCCTGGATGTGTTGCTCGGCTTGGAAAAGACTCCCGGCCCACGCTGGCCGGACGTGCGGCTGAGCGGCCGGGTGTCGGTGTCGTCGCTGGCCGCGACCCTCCCACGGCGGACGCACCACGGCGGCAGCCTCCCGGTGCTCGCGTCCGGTCCCGAAGGCAACGGCCCGCAGGCCGAGTCGTTGTCGGCGATCCTGTCCGCCGGTCGCCGCGCGGGCCGCACGGTGGTGTGCGACCTCCCGCGGACCCTCGGTGAGGCGTCCGAGGAGGCGGTGCTGCGGGCGGACCTGGTGCTGCTGGTGGTGCCGCTGGAGTTCCGGGCGTGCCTGGCGGCGAAGAAGGTGCTGAACCGCCTGTCGAAGCTGACGGCCCGCATCGGCATGGTCACATGTGGACATTCGAAGGACCCGGACGTCCACAAGGCCGTCCTGATGGGCCCACCATTGATGGCCTCGATGCCCCCGGAGCGCGGCCTCTGGAACGCGCTGGAGCGAGCCGAGTTCCCGACGAAACGCAAGGGCCCCCTGGCCAAGACGGCGGCCGAGGTCTTGGCAGCAGCCCGCCGCGAAGCCCAGGCGGCCACCCGATGACCCCCGCGGCCCACGACCTCCGCCCCGCAAGCATCCCGACGAGAGTGTCGGAGCTGCTGCTGCCGACAATCCTGGGCTTGCTGAGCCGAGCCCCAGCAACCGCGGCAAGGTTCTCGACGCTCCCGAAGCCCCACCCCCAGCCACGCGCAAGCCTGCGGCCGGCCACCCGGGTCACGGCATCGCCCAGCGAGCCACCGGCCATCCCCCAGCCCGCAATCCCGGTAAAGCAGGCAGGCTCATGACGACCGCGTCGGTGGGCTCCCTCGCGCCGCGAGATCGAATGCTGGGCTCGCGCCGGTCGCGGACCGCCCGCGTCGCCGATTCACTCGGCGCCAGATCGGCGACTCCTGGCTCCCTCGCGTCGCCGCAGCGGATGCCGGGCTCGCGTCGGTCCCAGAGCACCCGCGCCACCACTTCGCACGGCGGTACATCGGCGAGTCCTGACTCCCTCGCGCCGCGGCATCGGATGCCGGGCTCGCGCCGGTCGCGGACCGCCCGCGTCGCCGCCTCACTCGGCGCCAGATCGGCGACTTCTGGCTCCCTCGCGTCACGGAATCGGATGCCGAGCTCGCACCGGTCCCAGGGCACCCGCGTCACCGGCTCGCGCGGCGGTACATCGGCGACCCGTAGCCCTCTCACGCCGCGGCAGCGCATGCTGGGCTCCCACCGGTCGCGGACCGCCCCCGTCGCCGTCTCGCGCAGCAGCACATCGGCAACTCCTGGCTCCCTCGCGCCACCGCAGCGGATGCTGGGTTCGTGCTCGTCGCGGGGCACCCGCGTCACCGCTGCCCGCAGCGGGCCATCGTCGACTCCTGGCCTCAACGCGCCACCGCATCGGAACCCGGGCCCGCGCCGATCGCAAGGCACCCGCGTCACCACCTCGCGCAGCGGCACATCGGCGACCAGCGACCTTCTCAAAACACCGCGTCGATCTCCCGATTCCCGCATCACCGCCGCGCCCGGCCACCCGCAAGCCACCCCAAAAACCCACCACCGACCAAGGCGGGCGAACCCATGACCGCCGACTTCGTCGACCGCGTCCGCAACCGCCTGGCCGGCGACCGCCGCCAGGCCGATCCGGTCGCCGTCGCGACCGCCGTCCGTGCCGAAGCCGGTGGCGTCCTCGGCCACGAAGCCGTGCTCGACGC
>NZ_JBHVXZ010000252.1:0-3952 GCF_042881395.1 Amycolatopsis sp. NPDC058278
TTACATTTGCGTATTTCGGGTGACACCCGGCGGTTCGGACTATCTACCGGGGGACCTAGACCAGGAGGGCCCCCTTCGCGGGGACGGGCGCGGGGCCCCTTCGGTGGTGCTGGGTCAGGCGGTCTTCTCGCGCTTCGGGAGCTTCCAGCCCGGGCGCACGAAGTGGCACGTGTACCCGTTCGGGATGCGCTGCAGGTAGTCCTGGTGCTCCGGCTCGGCCTCCCAGAAGTCACCCACCGGGCTGACTTCGGTGACGACCTTGCCGGGCCACAGCCCCGACGCGTCGACGTCGGCGATCGTGTCCTCGGCGACCCGCTTCTGCTCGTCGTTCTCGAAGAAGATCGCCGAGCGGTAGCTCAGGCCGATGTCGTTGCCCTGGCGGTCCTTCGTCGTGGGGTCGTGCACCTGGAAGAAGAACTCGAGCAGGTCGCGGAACGTGGTCTGCGCGGGGTCGTAGATCACCTCGATGGCCTCGGCGTGCGTGCCGTGGTTGCGGTAAGTGGCGTTCGGGACGTCGCCGCCGCTGTAACCGACCCGGGTCGAGATCACCCCGGGCTGACGGCGGAACAGCTCCTGCATGCCCCAGAAGCAGCCGCCGGCCAGGACGGCCCTTTCGGTTGACGTGGTCACGGCGTCACTCCTTCTCCTCGTGCGGTGCTACCGACGGTTACAACTGCCCCGGACCCCCGATGATTCCACGCGGGTATTACGGAAGCCTGACGCGACGTGGGACGATGGTGCCGGGACGGGATGACTCCCGGGAGGCGCGATGCGCAACGACGACATCGCCTCGGAACACTCCGGCGGCGTGCTGGTCGTCGAGATGCGTGGCGAGCCGGGCATCACGACGGTGCTGTGCCGGGCGTCGGTGCTCGAGACCGCCCTCTGCGAACTGCCGTGGCCCCGGCTGCTGGTGATCGACCTCGGCCGGCTGGACTTCCTCTCCGAACGCGGGGTCCGCGGCCTGCTCGAGGCGATCGAGCGCTGCCGGGACCGGGGCCTGCCGGGGTGCCTGGTCGCCGCACCGGGCACAGGTGTCGAACGGGTGGTCCGCCGCACCGGGCTCGGCGAGCTGGTGCGGGTGTTCCCGGATCGCCTGGCGACGATCGCCGCCTACCAGCCGGTCGAGGTGCGCTGGCTGCTTTGCTGAGCGCCGGCCGGGCCGTCCCGTCGTCCCGGTAAAGTGACCCAGGTCACTCGCCGCGCATCGAGCGGCGGATCTCGGCCAGCCGGTCCTTGGCCGCCTGGTCGCGGTCGGCGATCTGCTTGTCGAGGGTCTCGGCGGTGTTCTCGGTGCCGAGGCCGGCGACGTCGACCGAGCCGAGCGACGTGGTGTACCGGTTCTCGATCTTGTCGCGGACGAAGTCGAAGCTGGGCACCCCGCCCTCGCTGTAGTCCGGGTCCGGCAGCGGCGGCGACGGGACCGCCGGCGCCGCGGTGGGGGTGTCGTCGACGATCTCGCCCTCGACCACGTTCGGGTCACCGTCGGGTTTGCTCATCTCCCGACCATAGCGCCGGTGTGGGCAGTCCTGCCGCGGCCAGTGGGTAATTCGGCCGTGGGCCGGCCCGGCGCGGTGGGCAATTCTCGACGCGCACAGCCGGTGTCCGGAGGGAGCAGACCATGAGTGCCGGGGCCTACCACGCCGAAACGGCGGAGATGGGGACGATCGCCCACGCGGTCGAAGACGTCGGGGCGTCCTTCCTCTCGGCCACCCGGGACCTGGAGGGTCTGGTGCTGGACGCGTTGTCGTTCGCCGGGATCGGCAGCGGCGTCGCGGCCGCGAACTCGGCGCTGCACTCGACGCTGGGCAGCGCCCTGCAGAAGCTGCTCCACCTCCTGACGAACGTGAACCGGAACGTCCGGACGGCCGCGGACGGCTACCGCGCCGCCGACTCCGACGTCGCCCAGGCCTACGGCGGTGGCGGGCAGGGCGGCGGTGGCGCCGCGGTAGCCGCGGCGCCGCAGCAGCTCGACCCCCGGGTCGTCGACTCGATCATGCGGTCCGAAGGCGCGACGGGGGAGCAGGGCGGCGTGCCCGAGGCCTACGGCTTCCGGCAGAACATGCACAACGGCTACGACCGGATCATCGCCGCGCGCGAGCAGTACGGGATCGGCAGCGCCGAGGAACGCGCGGTCGTCGCCGACCTGATGACCGCCAACGCCCGCACGGCGGGTGCGCTCAACTTCACCGATCCCGGCACCCAGGCCGCGATCATGTCCGGCGCCCACATGCGCGGCGCCGGCGGCGTCCGCGCCATCCTCAACCACATGGCGGGCGACGACATCGTGCGCAGTTCGCGGACGCTGAGCGACGCGGCCGTCCAGCACGTCCGGGGACTGACGCCGGAGCAGTTCCAGCAGGAGTTCCGCGACGCCCGCGTCGAATACGACCGCCAGGTCTACGGCGCGACGACGACCACCCAGGGCGGGCACACGCAGAACTGGTGGGACCGCTACGGCACCGGCCTGACCCGCCGCTACGACCGCGAGCAGGCCGAATTCCTCGGGCTTTCGCAACCGCAGAACTGATTTTTCGGTCCTGCGGGTTCGAAGATCGCCCGAGTGGGCACTCTCTTTGTGTAGCCGAACGACAACGGGAGGCGCACGATGAACCGGAGGATGATCGCACTACTGGGCGGGGTCGCCGCGATGGCGGGGACCGTGGCGTTCGCGGGAACGGCCGAAGCGGCGTCGACGCCGTGCAGTGCCGAAGCGAAGGCCTGTGTCCAGCGCAGTTCGAATACCGCGTGGCTGACCGACGGCGCCGGGAACGTCACCTATGGCGGCGTCCCGATCACCGTGGGGCTGCCGAAGTACCCGACCCCGCTGGGGAAGTTCCACGTGCAGTACAAGGACATCGACCACTACAGCAAGCAGTTCAACGGGCCGATGCCGTACTCGGTGTTCTTCACCACCACCGGGGTCGCGTTCCACCAGGGCAGCCTGAAGGTCAAGTCCCACGGGTGCGTGCACCTTTCGCACGGTGCCGCGGTGACGTTCTACAACTCGCTGCACCCGGGTGACGTCGTCGAGGTCGTGCCCTGATCCGTCCGTTCCGGACGGTCGAGGAGCGCGCCGGTGACGGCGCCGAACACCAGGTGATCCAGGATCTGCGGCCCGCGTGGCAACGCCCGCACGGCGGGGTACGCGCGGGCCGCGATCCCGAGGTCCAGCGCCGCGATGGCCAGTCCCGCGACCGCGCCGCCGCCGGCCCCGAGCCGGCCGTGACGGGCGATCGCGGCGAGCACGCCGGTCCAGGCGGCGGAGACGACGACATGCGCGATGAGCCCGGCGGCGACGCCGGGCCGGTGGCGCCGTCCCGGTACCAGGGTGCCCGCCGCTTTGGTGGCCGCGAGGACATCGGCACCGGTGAGGAGCGCGTGGACAGTCGACGGTATACCGCTGACCACCGCAGCGACGGCTCCCGCTCGAGCCGGCGTCATCCGGCCAGGTACGCCGCCACCCGGATCCGCAGGCCGCGGACGCGGGGGAGCGCGATGGTGAACGCCCGCGCCGGCCGGTAACCCGGCCACGGGTCGCGGTGGGTGCAGGGGCCGGCGAAGTACACGAAGCCGTCTTCGTCGTCGTAGTGGCCTGGCGACCAGACGGCCGCGTCACCCGCGTGGCGGTCCGCGCAGGCCCGGGCGGTCCAGTAGCCGTCCTTCTGCATGACGCGGCGCAGCTGCGCCGCGAATTCCGCCAATTCGGTTTCCGGCAGGCCGAGACCGCGTCCGCTCCACACCCGCGGGGTGCGTTCCGATGGGCGCGCGGGGCAGCCGAAGGTGACCTCGGCGGCGGTGTACTGCCGGGTCCAGCGGGAGTTTTTCGGGGCCGGTGCGGCGAAATCGAATCCGCCGGTGAGTTCCAGCGTCATGGGGGAACGATAGTCGATCAAGCGGTGAGGGGTACCGCCGCGCGGGTATCGATCACTGCTCACATAGTGTATACAGT
>NZ_JBHVXZ010000253.1:0-3938 GCF_042881395.1 Amycolatopsis sp. NPDC058278
CACCTGGCTGGTGCGGCCTTCACGGGGTCGGGGGTGCTACACGGTCAACGTCCAGGAGGACAGGTAACCGGTGTCGGCCGGGCCGACGTCCTTGATCTGCAGCTTCCACGCGCCGTTCGCGGCTTCCGACGAAGCGTTGACGGTGTAGGTGGTGTTGATGTTCGGCGTCGAGCTGCTGCTGGAGTTCTTCATCCGGTAGCTCGTGCCGTCCGGCGCGATCAGGTCGAGGACGAGGTCACCGCTGTAGGTGTGGGTGATGTGCACCTCGACCTTGGTGGTGCCGGACGCGTTGCGCGCGCAGCCGGACACGGTGCTGGTGCTGCTGACCGCGGCACCCGGGTAGTCCGGGATGTCCAGCCGCGTCGAGTTGGTCACCGGGGCGCACGACGACGTGGTGCCCACGGTCAGCGCGTACGTCGCGGTGTGGTCGGTGCTGGCCCCGTCGGCGGTGATGGTGACCGGGAAGCTGCCGGTCGGGGTCGACGACGTCGTCGCGATGGTCAGCGTCGAGCTGCCGCCCGAGGAGATCGTCGCCGGGCTGAACGTCGCGGTCGCGCCGGCGGGCAGGCCCGAGGCGGACAGCGTGATCGACTGGGCCGCGCCCGAGGTGATCGCGGTGCTGATCGTGGTGGTCGCCGAGGCGCCCGGCTGCACCGAACCCGAAGCCGGGTTCAACGCGACCGAGAAGTCCGGCCCGCCGCCGCTGCACGACGCCGGCTCACCGCTGACGGTGGTGACGGAGATGGCGTCCCACGCGGCCTTGGTGGCGTTGTACTCGGTGCAGCTGCCCGGGAAGAGCGCGATCGCGGCTTCGAGGGTCGCCTTGCGGGCGGCCTTGTGGTTCCACGACGAGGTCTTCTTCAGCAGGCCGTTGTAGAAGATCTTGCCGGCCTTCTGGATGCCGATGCCGGTGACGCTCGAGCTGTTGCAGGTCGGGCTGGCCGGCTTGCCGCCACCCGGGTTCGAGCCCTCGGCCAGCAGGTAGAACCAGTGGTTCTGCGGGCCCGCGGCCGCGTGCACCTCGGTGCTCGGGATCGACGACGAGTAGCAGTTCGGGTCCCCGACCTTGGACGGGGAGTACATGTAGCGGATCGGGCCCTGGCCGACCAGGTTGACGCCCTCGCCGACTTCGTAGTCCGGGGTGTCCTTGGTGTTGTTCGCGTAGGCCTCGGTCAGCGCGCCGAAGATGTCACCGGTCGACTCGTTCATGCCGCCGTTCTCGTTGCCGGAACCGGCACCGCCCGGCGTGAACTGGAAGATGCCGTGCCCGAACTCGTGGCCGACGACGTCCATCGAGGTGGCTTGGCGCTGGTTGTCCTGCGAGTGGCCGAAGTGCGTCGAGGAGCCGTTCCAGTAGGCGTTGACGTCGGACAGGCCCACCGAAGCCGGGTAGCCGGTGCCGCTGCCGTTGATGCCGTTGCGGCCGAGCCAGTCGGCGAGCATCTTCCACTCGGTCTGGACGCTGTAGAGCACGTCGACGCAGCCGGTCTCGAGGTCCGTGCCGGTGCCGTTGCCCCAGTTGTTGTCCGGTCCACTGTAGACGGAACCGCCCTCGCGGCCGCAGCTGATGCCGGTGCGGCCCGGGTCGCGCAGCGTGTACGTGCTGCCGGACTGCGTCGTGTCGATGGAGACGTTGCCGACGTAGTAGCTGTTGCCGGTGCCGGCGACGTTCACCGTGGCGGGCCGGTCCTGCCCCTTCGCGCCGGAGGCGAACGTCTTCACGTCGTCCCGCTTGTCGAGCACCGCCCCGGTCGCCGCGTCGACGAACACGTGCAGGTTGCTCGGTGCCGTGGCGGTGCGCCCGGCGACGACGACCTCGTAGGCCAGCTTCGGGCTCGTCCCGGCCAGCACCACCTTCTCCGGCGTGCTCACACTGTCCACAGTGGGCAGTTGAGCGCGCGCGGTGGCGGCCGCCTTCGCCGCGTCGAGGGGCGCCTGGGTCCCGACGGTGATGGCCGCGGTCTCGGCCGCACTGGTGCCGCGGACGCGCCCGGCGCCGTCGGCGACGACCACCGCGTCCCCGCCCACGACCCGCAGGCCCTGGTAGGTGCGCTGATAGGCGCCGTAGAAAAGGCCACCGCCGCCGGCGGTCAGGCCGACGCGCCGGAACGATTCGGCCGGCCCGCGGCGCAGGGCGTCGAGACCGCTGGCGGCGGCTTGGTCGGCCGCGCGGGCGGCTGCCGCTTCGGGAGCGGCGGGCTGTGCCTGAGAAGCTGCGCTCGCCGGGGTCACCGGTAACGCGAGCGTCATGGCGAGCCCGGCGGCGGCCGCCAAGCCCGTGCTGAACCCACGATGGGTCATCGAGGTCTTCCTTCCATGAAGGCAGAATCGAGGTCCGGTAAGGGGAAAGGAGACGTGTCCGGCGTGCTAACAGCAGGTATGCGTCCGGACGCATCCGAGTAAAGGATCAGCGGATCGGGGCGTCAATGCGCCGAACGGACCAACGGCACGTTCCGGATTATCGAATCAATTCGTACAAACCCCGTCGCAGCAGGGGATTCTCGCCGCGTTCCGTCCCGGAACGACTTTCGTAGGGATTGTCCGCGACACCATCCGAACGCGGGGCGATCTCGATCATCGGGATTCGTTAGTACCGCTCAGGAATCGGTTCAGCCGTCTTCCGCGCCCAGCGCGATGAGCCCGTTCCGCAGCACGTCCGCCGCCTCCGCCTGCTTCCCCGTCTCGCCGAGCAGCTCGCTCAACGGCCGCAGCGCGCGGACCAGCACCCCGCGGGCGCCCAGGCCGGTGGCGAGCTCGACGGCGGCCCGCAGGTCCTCGGCCGCGCGCCGCGCGTCGCCGCGGGCCCTGGCCAGCGAGCCCAGCTGCAGCCGCAGCTCCGCGGCCAGCGCCGTGCCCGCCACGATCGCCGGGCGGACCTGGTCGAGCAGCGCCGCCGCCGTCTCCAGCCGGCCCGCCGCGAGGTATTCCGCGGCCAGCTCGACGGTGATGGCCGGGACGTCGTCCGGCCACGCCGTCTCCCGCGCCGCCCCGAGGTCGGCCAGCGCGCCCTCGACGTCACCCGACCGGCCGCGGACCCGGGCCCTG
Source organism: Amycolatopsis sp. NPDC058278 (assembly GCF_042881395.1). Classification (NCBI taxonomy): domain Bacteria; kingdom Bacillati; phylum Actinomycetota; class Actinomycetes; order Pseudonocardiales; family Pseudonocardiaceae; genus Amycolatopsis; species Amycolatopsis sp. NPDC058278. The sequence continues at coordinate 3,046 of NZ_JBHVXZ010000253.1, forward strand.
GCCAGCAGGCAGTACGCCATCGCCGGGTGCAGCGCCCGTTCCTGCATCAGGTCGTAGGCCGCGGCGACCGACGCGGCCGCGTCGGCGAACCGGTCCGCCGCCAGGTGGCTGCGGCACACCTCGACGTGACTGCGGGTCAGCTCCGCGAGCACCGCCGGGCCGCCCCGGGCGAGCCGCAACGCCGAGCCGGCGTACTCGGCCGCCCGCTCCAGGTCGCCCTGGCGCAGGTGCCGCTCGGCCAGGCAGGCCCGCAGCGTCAGCAGCATCGACGGCTGCGGGTAGCCGTCGCGCAGCAGCTCGGCGTGGCAGGTTTCCAGCAGGTGCACCGAATACTGCACCTCACCCCAGCCGGTCAGCACCGCCGCGCGCAGCGGCACGACCATCGCCCGCACCGGCGGCGGCTCACCCGACAGGGCCGTCTCGGCGTCCGCGACGTACTTGGTGCGGACGTCGCCGGTCGAATACCCGGCCAGCCACAGCAGCGCGATCCCCGCCTGCCGCGGCCGGTCCAGCCGCTCGGCGCGGCGCAGGATCCGCTGCATCCGCGGGGTGGCGCGGCGGGCGTCGCCGGCGAGGAACCGGTCCGCCGTCTCGATCAGCTCGAGGTCGAGCTCGATCAGCTCGCGCGGGGACCGGCCGCCGAGCAGCTCGCCCGCGTCGATGCCGAGCTGCTGGGCGAAGAACCGCAGCGCGTCCCCCGACGGCGTCCGCGCGCCGGTCTCGACCGACGACACGTACGCCGCGGAGTACTGCGGCCCGGCGAGTTCGCGCTGCGTGAGCCCGCGTTCGGTGCGGAGCTCACGCAGGCGTTCGCCGACGCTCTCGCTCACCCAGGTGCCTTTCCGCCGTGGATGTCCAGGGTAAGCCGCGCGGGGGGGGGGGGCCCCCCCCCC
>NZ_JBHVXZ010000254.1:0-3895 GCF_042881395.1 Amycolatopsis sp. NPDC058278
CCCGTGTTTGGGCCCCATTCGCCCTCGCCCCCCGCGTAACCCCACATATTGGCGGGGCCCGGGCCGCCCCGCCCGCCCCGGGCGGGCGCGGCCGGCCGCGGTGCCGCCGGTCGTGCCTAGCGGACGGCCTGGAACTGGACGGTCCAGGTCGTGTGGAAGGTCATGGCCTGGCAGCGGATGTCCGTGTCGTCCTTCAGCTTCACGGCGTCGGTCAGCTTGTACGGGAAGTTGGCCTCGCTCACGGCCAGCGTCGGCAGCAGTGGGTCCGCGCCGGCCACGGACAGTTCGAGCTGCCCCTGGCAGTAGGGCTTGTCGGCGACGTTCCCGACGGTGTCGATCACGACGTCACCGGGGGCCACGGACACCAGCCTGATCTTCACGTTGGCGTTCGGGTTGGACAGGGTCAACGTGACGTAGCCCTTCTCGCCGGGCAGCAACGTGCCGACCTGCGCACCGGTCACGGTGGCGGGGATCATCGCCTCGGCGGAGCCGGTCACCCCGCTTGCGGTGCTGTCCTGGACGAACGCGGCGACCGCGAACCCACCGACTCCCACCAGTGCGCCGACAGTGGCGACGACGAGAACGGACTTGGTCTTGTTGTTGATACGCATGGAACTTCTCCTTGGATTGACTGGCTCGGTTCTCAGGGCTGGGTCGTGGGTGCCGGTTCGCCGGGGCTGGATGTCACCTCGGTGGCCGTGCTGCTCGTCGGTGTGACTGTCGTGGCAGGGATGACCGGCTCAGCCGATGGTGTGACAGACGGCGTCGTTGTTCCGATCGCCGACGTCGGTTCCGGCGTGGCGGATCGGCTGGATCCCCAGGTGCCGGCCTTCCCGTCGACCGTCGCGTTCACCACGATCACGTCGTACCCCGTGGCCACCGCCACACCAGTGGCGGAAAATGTAATGGCCATCAAGGCAATGACACCGGTTTGGCGGAAGGTACGCATGGTATGCCCTTCAGGGCTTGATTTCCGGCGTCATGGCGCCATCTTGGAGATCGAGCACTGCGGGCTCATATCGGTTTTCTGGCAGCTGGTCGATGCGCTCAACGCCTCAGCCGCAGCCAAGCACTTGAACCGGTTTTCGTCCTACCCCCATACGTCGACTGTGCGACGTTATCCGTTACGAATATCGGTGCATGACGTCGAATCGTGACAAATGTCCACAAATTCGCGCGGAAAACGAACTGTGCACGAATTAAGTTCGTGAACGCATCGATCGCCGAATTCCTCCGGCTCCTGGCTCACCCGGCCGCCGCCTTCCCCTGCCTGCCCTGTCGAGCGCACCGGAGAGTGTGCGTCCGTTCGAGGGACAACGATATTGATCCAGGCCGACGCAGGGGTAGGTTCGTGCGTTGTTGCCCCGGACCTCGGTGACGTGACAGCTCCGCGACGATCGCGGACGCGATCACGAGCCGAGGTTCTTCCGCGCCGAGGAGCGGACGCCGGCAGTACGGCGGAGGCGGATGGCTTGTGATCGGCACAACTCAGTCACGGTGGCGCGCCGCGTCCACGTGAGTCATCGCCGGATCGCGATCCAGGAAATGAAGCCATGAGAATTCAACAGACTCAATTCCGCCGGGGACTCGTCGTCACGCTGGCCGGAGTCCTTGCGACCCCGGCCATGTGGGCGATCGCCCCGCTCACCGCACACGCCGCCGTCAACTGCGTCGTGAGCGCCGGGGTCACCCAGACCGATACGACCGTGACCGGCAGCCCCGGCAACGACACGATCGACTGCGGCGGCACGAACCCCGGCAAGACCATCAACGGCAACGCCGGAAACGACACGATCACCGGCTCGGACCTCGACGACACGATCAACGGCGGGGACGGGAACGACACCCTCACCGGCGGCACCGGCAACGACACCCTCACCGGCGGCCTGGGCATCGACACGATCTCCGGCAGCGCCGGCAACGACACCCTCATCGGCGCATCCAACGACGGCAGCCAGGACAGTCTCGACGGCGGCCTCGGCACCGACACCTGCCAGGGACCCGCACCCGATCCCGACATCCACGCCGGCTGCGAAAACACCAGCACCCCGCCGACGACGGGCCCGGGCTCGGGCACGGCGAACGCCACCCTGCTGTGCACCACCACCGGCGGCGTGCTGTCCCTCACCGTCAACCCCGTCGGATACGTCTGCGTGTTCAACCCCCTCAACCCCGCCAACCGCCGTGTCACCGAGGCCGGCAGGATCTGCACCGGGGCCGGCGGAACGTTCGTCAACCTGCTCCCGCTGAGCTACGCCTGCCTCCTCCCGACCACACCGTAAAAATCGATTTCCACCAGTTGACCCCGTGCCTGCATCGGCACGAACAGGGTCGACGAGAACGGCCGCGCCTCGCGTGAGAGCGCGGCCGTTCCGCGTTGAAGGCGAGGTTCGCTTCCGATTCCGCGTGTTTTGCCAATACGTCGACCGGCGTCGTCCGTCGATGCCGCGAAACCGGTTCTGCCATCGGTGGGTGATTTCGTCTCATTCGGATGATTGACCGCGGTACTCCTTGCCAATCCGGCCGGCGGCGCGAACGCTGAGGCGTTGAGGGGTATTGGCCGGATTCGGTGCCCTCACGCGTGCGGCACCGGGTAGCGACCCCAGACCCTGGTCATCGAACCGCCCTCTCCAGTCCGTGGCTTCAGCCCCGGGCTCCATTTCACGGGTGGAAGGTTGATCATGGGATCGACAGCGACTATCAGCACGGCAGGGCGGGCGGGACGGGCCTTGATCGGCCTGGGCACCGCGGCCGGGTTCGTTCTCTTCACACCCGCTCAGGCATGGGCGCTCCCGCCGGGATGCACCCAGAGCGGCGCCAACTTCACTTGCACCGCCGGGATTCCCTCCGGTCAAGTGCTCACCGGCACCACCGGGGACAACATCATCACCGTCACCGGCGGCGCCGTGAACGGGACGGTGAACAGCCTCGCCGGCAACGACACGATCACGATCACCGGCGTCGCCGGTACGTCGGGAGCCAACGGTGCCCCGGGGGCCAACGGCACCGCGGGCACCCCCGCGGGGAGTGCCGGCGGCAACGGCGGAGCCGGGAACGTCGGCGGCGCCGGCGTGGGGAGCACCGGCGTCATCGACGCCGGTGCCGGCACCGACAGCATCACCGTCACCGGCGGCGCCGGGGGCAACGGCGGCAACGGCGGACAGGGCGGGATCGGCTTCGCCAGTGGCGCCGGGGGCGCCGGGGGCAACGGCGGCGTGGGCGGGATCGGTGGCGCCGGGAACGCCGGCACTGTCACCGGTGGCGCCGGCAACGACACCGTCACCTTCACCGCCGGCAAGGGCGGCAACGGCGGACTCGGCGGCCTGGGTGGCAACAGCGGCCTCATCGCCGGAGGTGCGGGTGCCGGTGGTATCGGTGGTGCCGGCGCGGCCGGTGGCGTCGGGAACTCCGGGACTTTCAATGGCGATCTCGTTGATGCCGGTGCCGACAACGTCACCGTCAACGGCGGTGCCGGTGGGACCGGCGCGGCCGGTGGCGTGGGTGGCTGCGGTCACGGCGGCGGCGCAGGCGGCGTCGGCGGTGCCGGTGGCGCCGGGGGTGTCGGGAACTCCGGAACCGTCGCCGGCGGCGCCGGGGTCGACACCCTCAAAGCCAACGGCGGGCTCGGCGGCAACGGCGGCGTCGGTGGCAAGGGCGGCAACGGCTCGGCCGCCGTCCAAGCCGGCGGTGCCGGTGGCGTAGGCGGGGCCGGAGGCGCCGGAGGCATCGGGAACTCCGGCGCCCTCACCGGCGGAACCGGCATCGACACCATCACCGCCACCGGCGGCAAGGGTGGCAACGGCGCCGGCGGTGGCAACGGCGGCACCGGCTGCAGCGGCCCCGGCGGCCCTGGTGGCCTCGGTGGCGCAGCGGGCGCCGGTGGTCTCGGGAACTC
>NZ_JBHVXZ010000255.1:0-3824 GCF_042881395.1 Amycolatopsis sp. NPDC058278
CCCGGCCCGGGACCGTGATCGGCGGCAACGTCGCCCGGATCGCCCCGGCCGGCGTCGCGACCTCGGCGACCCGGTCGCGCGCCGTGAGCTGGGGGTGGGCCAGGACGTCCGGCAGGTCGCGGCGGCGGGCGTGCGCGATGCGGCCCACCCCCAGCCGGGTCTCCAGCTCGGTGCCGGTGAGCTCGGCGAAGATCGCGTCGATTTCGGCTTCCAGGGCGGCCCGGTTCGCCACCCGCGCGCTGCCCGTGGCGAACCGGGCATCGGTGACCCAGTCCGGGCGGGCGACCGCGTGCTCGCAGAACGCCGCCCACTCACGGTCGTTCTGGACCGCCAGCACCAGTTCGGTCCCGTCGCCCGCGGCGAAGGTGCCGTAGGGGGCGATCGCGGCGTGGCTGGTGCCGGTCCGCGGTGGCGGTGTCCCGCCGTACCCGGCGTAGTACAGCGGAAAGCCCATCCATTCGACCAGCGAGTCGAACAGGCTGACTTCGAGTTCGGTGCCCTGCCCGGTCCGTTCGCGGTCGTACAGCGCGGAGAGGATGCCGGAGAAGGCGTACATGCCGGCGCCGATGTCCGCGGCCGGGATACCGCTCTTGGCGGGTTCCGCCGCGGACCCGGTGACCGACACCAGCCCGGCTTCGGACTGGATGAGCAGGTCGTAGGCCTTCGCGTCGCGGTACGGCCCGGTCGAGCCGTAGCCCGACACCGAGCACGTGATCAGCCGCGGCCGGGTCGCGCGCAGGGCGGGCGCGCCCAGCCCGAGCCGCTCCGCGACGCCGGGCGCGAAGTTCTGCACGAACACGTCGGCACGGTCCAGCAGCGCGGCCATCACGTCGGCCGCGGCGGCGCTCTTGAGGTCCAGCGTGACGCTTTCCTTCGACCGGTTGAGCCAGACGAAGTGACTGGAGAGGCCGTGCACGGTCTCGTCGTAGGCGCGGGCGAAGTCGCCGGTGCCCGGCCGCTCGATCTTGAGCACGCGGGCCCCGAGGTCGGCCAGGTGCCGGGTGGCCAGTGGCGCGGCGACGGCCTGTTCGCACGACACGACGGTGACGCCGTCGAGGGGCAAGGAGCGCATGGCCGCATCCTGCCAGCCGAGCCGGACCGCATGGGCCGCGCCGGGGAGTGATACGTATCAGTAAGAGCGGGACGGATCTACGGGAGTTTCGGGCAAAACCGTTGACGGCCCCCGGGCGGGCTTGCACTCTGAATCGGATCAGCTGACCCCGGCGACCGGCGAGCGAGGTGCCCGATGGGCAGGGTGCGGCAGGCCGACATCGCGCGCGTGGCGGGGGTTTCCCAGGCGACGGTGTCGGTGGTGCTCGGCGGCAACCGCACCGGTGTCCGGCTGGCGGAGTCGACGCGGCTGCGGGTGCTGGAAGCCGCCCGGCGGCTGGGTTACACCGATCCGCTGGCGAAACGGCAGGCGTGCCACGACCTCTTCGGGATCTGCGCCGCCACCCCGGTGTTCGAGGCGCACCAGGCGGTCCTGGCCGGCATCGCGGCGGAAGCGGCCGCGCTCGGCAAGGACCTGATCATGTTCGCCGCGACCGGTCCCGCGCTCGTCCGCCGCACCCGGCTCGCCGACGGCTGCCTGTTCCTCGGTGGTCCCGTTCCCGTGGAGCTGCTCACCGGCGGCTTTCCGATCGTCCACATCGGACGCCGTGCCGAGCTCGGCGGCCGCGTTCCGTGCGTCGACGCCGACTACGCGTCGGCCTCGGCCGAGGTGATCACCCGGCTGGTGCGGGCGGGCCACCGGCGGATCCGCTACCTGCGCGAGCCGGACGGCACCCCGGCCGCGCGCGAACGCGAACGCGGGATCCGCGCCACGGCCGGCGCATCCGGCCTGGTGGTCGGCACCGACGGCACCGACGGCGCCGGGCTCGGCGCGGCGGCCGTCCGCGGCTGGCTCGACGAGGGCGTGACCGCGCTAGTGGTGGACGAGACCCTGGCCGCCCCGGCACAGCGGGCCTTGTGGGCAGCCGGGGTGGCGGTGCCCGGCGACGTCTCCCTGGCGGTCCTGGGCCGCCCGCCGTCCGGAACGGCCGGCCCGGAGATCAGCGGCTTCGAGGTGCCGCGGCGCGCGCTCGGGCGCGAGGCGGTACGGCTGCTGGCGTCGGTCGTGGGCACGGGGGCAGGTGAGCATCGGCTGCTCACCTGCCCACCGGTGGCCGGGGAGACGATCGCCCCCGTCGCCTGAACCTTCAGGACAGGGTGCCGTTGTAGTCGGGCAGCTTGAAGGTCCGCTCGGCGTGCCCGCCGTCGAGGTCGGTCCGGTTGTTGCCGATGTTCGCGACGATGGCGTACCCGGCCTGTTCGATGGCGGTCCGCGCCTTGGTCTTGTTGGCCTGGACCGGGTCGAAGTTGAACAGCGGACGCAGGTAGAGCCCGTCGATCGGGTAGCCGACCGCCTTCAGGTTGCCTTCCGTGGGCCACCGGAGGATCTCGGTGCGGTCGCTGACGAAGAAGACCGCGGCTCCCTTGGCCTGGGCGAGCTTGGCGAGCGCGAGGACCGGTTTCACCGCCGGCGTGGTGATCCCGCCGGAGTAGTAGGTCTCCAGGCTGGTGTTGTCGATGTCGAGCACGATCGCGGTCCGTCCGCCGGGAACGGCGAGCCGCTGGGTGAGGTAGTCGGCGGCCGGCGTGGTGACCGCGGTGACGTCGGCGATCCAGGTGGCGTAGGCCGGCGCTGCGGCGGACACCGCGGCCGGCGCGGCGACCGGCTGGGCATCGGCGGTGCCGGCGCTGCCGAGCAGCAGCAGGACGGCGGAGGCGGTACCGGCCACGGCGAGGCGGGCTTTCGAGGGTGACATGGCTGACAGTCCACCAGCCGGTGGCGGAGTTACGTACCGGCAAGTAGCCGAATTTGTTTCATGTTCTGCTCGGGGTCACCGCCTCGCCGCCTTCTGCCGCTGACCGCGAAGCGAGGCACACGCGGCTACTGCGGTTCGGGCACGCCTGCCTCGAGCACCGCGAGGTCGCGCACCGCGTAACGGTGGTGCTCGGCTTCTTCCTTCAGCACCACCTTGAGGCAGCGGCGCACGACGTACTCCTGCTCGGGATACATGTCCGCCGGCTTGCGGGCGCACACCCGGTCGAGCTCGGCCGCGGTGAGCCCGTCGACGACACGCCGCATCGCGGCCATGCGGGCGAGCCGCGGCACGAGCACCTCGTCGAGCGTCGGGGTGGCTTCGAGGGTGAGGCCGAGCTTCGCCGCCTCCTCGGGCGGCGTCCCCCCGGCGGGGAAGCCCAGCGGGTGGTAGGGCGCTTCCTCCTCGAGCACGGCGTTGCCGAGCCAGGCATCGCAGGCGAACAGCAGATGCCGTTGAGTCTCGGCAAACGACCACTCGCCGTCGACCTGCTCGTGCAGTTTGGCTTCGGGCAACCGCCTCGCCCGGTCGAGCGTCGCGCGCCACAACGTCTCGATGGCGTCCCAAGCAGTCCGGTAGTCCTCGGGAGAAGCCGCTTCCCGCGCGAGCGCCCGGGCCGGGTGCCGGCGGTCGAGTTCGGCCTCGACGTAGGCGGTCACGTCGACGTCGTTGACGACGAGCCGCTCGAAGTGGCCACCGAGGTAGACGTCGCTGCCGTAGCAGTCGACGATCTTCAGGCCGGTCACCTCGCAATCGCGGATCTCGAGGCCCGCGAGGTCGCACAGGTGGATGCGCGCACCGCGGAACCGGTCGCTCTGGACGTATTCGGAAACCATCGAAGCAGTCTCGCCCACCCGTCCCGCCTGCGCCACGTCGGAGAGCAGCCCGCCGAACAGAGGCAGGCGGCCCCGCGCCGTGGGGGTAGCGGGGCCGCCGGTCACGCGGTCAGTTGACGTACAC
>NZ_JBHVXZ010000256.1:0-3815 GCF_042881395.1 Amycolatopsis sp. NPDC058278
ATACGTCGCCAAAACCGCCTGCGCCTCAATCGGATCACCCAACCGAGTCCCCGTCCCATGCGCCTCCACAACATCCACATCGGACGCCGACAGGCGCGCGTCCCGGAGCGCTTCCCTGATCACCTGTTGCTGAGCCGGTCCGCTGGGCGCGGAGAGGCCGTTCGATGCGCCGTCGGAGTTCACCGCTGTGCCTCGCACCACCGCCAGGACCCGGTGGCCGTGCTCGATCGCGTCGGACAACCGCTCGACGAGCAGCAGCGCCACCCCTTCGGACAGCCCGGTGCCGTCGGCGGCGTCACCGAACGCCTTGCACCGGGCATCCGGGGCCAGCCCACGCTGACGGGAAAACTCCATCAACGTGGCCGGGGTGGACATCACCGTGACCCCGCCGGCCAGCGCGAGGTCGCATTCACCGGCCCGCAGGGACCGAACCGCCAGGTGCAGCGCCACCAGGGAGGACGAACACGCTGTGTCCACTGTCAGCGCAGGCCCTTCAAAGCCCAGGGTGTACGAGAGCCTCCCGGACAGGACGCTGGCCGCGGTGCCCAGGCTGAGCAGCCCCGCGAGTGCTTCCGGCGCCTCGGTGAGCCACGAGCCGTAGTCCTGGTAGCTGCTGCCGACGAACACCCCGGTGCTGCTTCCACGCAGCGAAGACGGCCTGATTCCCGCCCGTTCCAGGGTTTCCCACGAAGTCTCCAGCAGCAGTCGCTGCTGCGGATCCATCGCAGTGGCCTCCCGCGGGGAAATCCCGAAGAAGCCGGCGTCGAAGTCGCCGGCGTCATGGAGGAACCCGCCCTCGCGGACGTAGGTCGTGCCGGCTCCGCCCGGGGTGGAATCGTACAGAGCGGACAGATCCCAGCCTCGGTCCTTCGGGAACTCGGAAACCGCATCGCCGCCCGCGGACAGCAGCCGCCACAGCTCGTCCGGATTGCTCAGCCCGCCCGGTAGTCGGCAGCCCAAACCGATGATCGCCACCGGCTCGTGGTCGCGCTTCTCGAACTCGCGCAGGCGGCGGTTGGCGTTGATCAGGTCGGCGGTGGCCTCTTTCAGGTAGTACCGGAGGGTTTCCTCGCCCGTGCCGCTCATCGTGTCCCCAGTTCCTTGGTGACCAACGCGATCAGCTCGTCGTCGTCGGCGTTCCGCACTGTTTCCTCGTCGGCTGCCTCGCCGCCCGTACGAGTGGAGCGCAGCTGCCCGAGCACGCCCTCCAGCCTCCTGCGCAGCCGGTTCCTGGTCTCCTGATCGAGCGCCGGATCGAGCACGTCACGGGCGAGCGCGTCGACCGCCGCGTACAACCGGTCCGGACCGTCCGGACCGATCAGCTGCGCGGCCAGGTGGGCGGCCAGCTCGGCCGCCGAAGGGTGGTCGAAGACCAGCGTGGCCGGGAGCTTCAACCCGGTGGCCGCGGCCAGCCGGTTGCGCAGTTCCACGGCCCGCACCGAGTCGAAGCCGATTTCCTTGAACGCGCTCCCAGGCTCGACGCTCTCCCCCGACGGGTGTCCCAGTACGACCGCCGCTTGAGCGCGGACGAGGTCAACCACCGCCTGCCGCTGCTCGGTGCGCGACAGTCGGCCGAGCCGATCGGCGAAGGAGATCTCGCCGATGTCCTGCGCGGTTCGGCGCAGATCCGGAATCAGGTCGAACAACCGGGTCGCCCCGGCCATCCCACCGATCCGCGTCCAGTCGATGTCGACGACGAGGGGCGCCGGCTCATCTCCCCCGACAGCCGGTCCGAGTGCGGTGAGGGCCAGTTCCGGATCCAGATCGGGGGCCACCTGGCGTTTGAGATCGTCCGGCCCGCCCGCGGGGCCGACTCCCGCCCAATGGCCCCACGCCACCGAGGTCGCGGGCAGCCCACGACCACGCCGATGCGCGGCCAAGGCGTCCAGGTAGGCGTTTCCCGGCGCATAGTTCGCCTGACCCGGGTTGCCGAGCACAGCCGCGGCCGAGGAGAACAACACGAACGCTTCGAGGTCCCGGTCCTCGGTCAGCTCGTGCAGGTTCCGCGCCCCGTCGACCTTGGGCCGCAAGACGGCCTCGACCTGGTCCGGTGTCAAGGTGTGGAGGAGTGCGTCGTCGAGTACTCCGTCGGTGTGCACGACGGCGGTGAGGTCGCCGGGCAGGCCGCCCAGGAGCCGGGCCACGGCCACCCGGTCGGCGAGGTCGCATTCGGTCGCGGTGACTCCGACGCCGAGTGCGGTGAGCTCACGACGCAGTTCGGCGGCGCAATCGGTGACGCCGGTGAGCACCACGTGCCGGGCACCACCGGCGGCAAGCCAGCGAACCACCCGTTCGCCATGAGCACCGGCCGCGCCGGTGACGAGCACGGTCCCCCGGGGTTCCCAGGCACGGCCCTGGGACGGCCGTGGCGCGCGGCGCAGGCGCGCGCCGAAGAGACCGGCCGGGCGAACGGCGAGCTGGTCCTCTCCCGTCTGCCCCGACAAGGCATGGATCAGCGACCGGAGAGTCTTGGCGTCGATTTCGACGGGCAGGTCGACGAGGCCACCCCAGCCGTCGGGCCATTCCTGCGCGGCAACCCGGCCCAGGCCCCAGAGAAGGGCGTGGTCGGGATTCGGAACCGGCTCCGCCGTCGTGACGGCGACGGCGCCCGTGGTCAGGCACCACAGCGGTGCCCGCACCCCCGCGCCGGCCAACGCCTGTGCGACCGCGACCGTCTTCGCCAGTGCGGAACGCCCGTCGGCCGCGACCAGCGAGACGACACCGTGCACCGCACCGAGCCGGGATCCCAGCGCCTCCTGGACCTGAGCGGTGATCTTCTCGCGGCTAGCCCCGTCGACGATCGCCTCGACGACGTCCACGTCGAGGCCGGCCAGGCTGCCGGTGACAACGCCCGGCCATTCCGCCCGGGTGTTCTCGGGGAGCAGGACCAGCCAAGTCCCGGTCAGCCTGGCTGGCGCCTCCGGCACCGGAGCCCAGCCGACCCGGTACCACCAGGAGTCGGTGGGCGCACCCGCCGCCGTCTCGGCCGGTACGAGTTCAGGCCAGTACCGCGCGCGCTGGAAGGCGTACGTCGGCAGCTCGGCCACCGCACCGGCCCCGGTCACGCGCGTCCAGTCCACCGGAACGCCCGCGGCGAACACCCGGCTGAGCGAGGCCAGAAGCCGGGGTGCTTCGGCTTCGTCCCGGCGCACGCTCGCGACGACGAGGACCTCGGCATCCACCGCCTCGGCGATCTCCTCGATCCGCGGCACGAGCACGGGGTGCGGCGAGGACTCGACGAAGACCTCCTGTCCGGCCGCGAGGGCGGTGTTGACGGCCCGGCTGAACAGCACCGGTTCACGCAGGTTGCGGTACCAGTAGTCCGCGTCGAGGGCGGAAGTGTCGAACTGGTCGCCGGTCACCGTCGAATAGAACGCGACGTCCGCCTGCCGCGGGCTGATCCCGGCGAGCTCGTCCCGCAGCCGGCCGGCCAGGCTGTCCACCTGCCTCGAATGCGAGGCGTAGTCCACCGCGATCCGCCGGGCTCGGACGCCGTCGGCCGACCAGCTCGCGAGCAGTTCGTCCAACGCCGCGTCGTCACCGGAAACCACCACCGAGCCCGGGCTGTTCACTGCGGCGACCGTCACCCCCGGCGGCAGGGCACCACGTACGTCACGTTCGGGCAGGGACACCGACGCCATGCCGCCGCGGCCGGAGAGCACCTCCGCCACCAGGCGGCTGCGCACGGCCACCACCCGGGCCGCATCCGCCAGGCTGAGCGCCCCCGCCACATACGCGGCCGCAACCTCACCCTGCGAATGCCCCACCACACCCGCAACCCGCACCCCGGCCGCACGCCACACCGCAGCCAACGA
>NZ_JBHVXZ010000257.1:0-3710 GCF_042881395.1 Amycolatopsis sp. NPDC058278
TTCCTGCACCGCCTGCACGGCGTCGCGGCCGACCGCGCCGACGCCGCCCGGCAGGCGCTCACCGCCGGCATCGACGTCGAGCTGCCGACCATGGACTGCTACGGCGAGCCGCTGCTCGCCGCGGTGGAAGAGGGCGCGATCGAGGTCGCCGCCGTCGACCGCGCCCTCGAACGGGTGCTGCGCCAGAAGTGCGAACTGGGCCTGCTCGACGCCGATTGGGCGCCCGAGGTCCCCGACGAGATCGACCTCGACGACGCCGAGTCGCGGGCGCTGGCCCGCGAGGTGGCCGAGCGCTCGATCGTGCTGCTGCACAACGACGGCACGCTTCCGCTCTCCCCCGGCGGCCGCGTCGCGGTGGTGGGACCGCGCGCGGACACGCCCGGCGCGATGCTCGGCTGCTACTCCTTCCCGTTGCACGTCGGCGTCCACCACCCCGACGTCCCGTTCGGCGTCTCCGTGCCGACCCTGCGCGAGGCGCTGAGCTCGGACTACGACGTGACCTACGCGCTGGGCTGCCCGGTCACGGGCGGGGACGACGACGGGATCGCGCAGGCCGTGGCGGCGTGCGCGGACGCGGCGGTGTGCGTGGCCGTCCTGGGCGACCGGGCCGGGCTGTTCGGCGGCGGAACGTCCGGTGAAGGCTGCGACGCGGCCGACCTGCGGCTGCCGGGCCGCCAGGAGGAACTCCTCGACGCCCTGCTGGACACGGGCAAACCGGTGGTGCTCGTCCTGCTCTCGGGACGGCCGTACGAGCTGTCCCGGCAGCTCCCGCGGCTGGCCGCGGTCGTCTGCGGGTTCTACCCCGGCGAAGAGGGGGCCGCGGCGCTGGCCGACGTCCTCAGCGGACGGATCAACCCGGCCGGCCGGCTGCCGGTGAGCTTCCCGGCGGCCGGCGCGAGCCAGCCGTCGACGTACCTGGCCGCGCCGCTCGGCCGGCGCAGCGAGGTGTCCACAGTGGATCCTTCGCCGCTGTTCCCGTTCGGGCACGGGCTGTCCTACGCGCCGGCGACCTGGCTGGACGTCAGCGCGACGGGCTCGCTCTGGCCGACCGACGGCGTCTGCCGGGTGCGGGTGACCCTGCGCAACGACCACGATCGCGAAGCTTCGGAAGTCGTGCAGGTCTACCTGCACGACCCGGTGGCCGAGGTGGCGCGGCCGGAGCGCCAGCTCATCGCGGCCCGCCGGGTTTCCCTGCCCCCTGGCGAAACCTGCGTCCTGGAGATCGGCCTGCACGCGGACCTGACGTCCTACACCGGGCGCGCGCGGCAGCGGCAGGTCGACCCCGGCGACGTCGAGCTGCGGGTGGGCACTTCGAGCGAACAGATCGTCACGACCCTGCACTGCACGCTGACCGGGTCCCGCCGAGTCGTCGGCGCCGACCGGGTCCTGACCCCGGAGTTCTCGTTATGAGACGTCCTCTGGTGATCTTCTTCCTGGCCGTGCTGACCGTGCTCTTCGTGGGCGCGTCCGGCCACCCCGCGCCTGCGCACTGGGTGGCGACGTGGACGTCGATGCCCCAGCTGACCGAGCCGGGCAACATGCCACCGGCGCCCTTCACCGGCACCGACCGGGTGCTCGACAACGCGTCCCTGCGCGAGACGGCGCAGGTGACGGCCGGCGGCCCGCGGATCCGGCTGCGGTTCTCCAACGCCTTCGGCGGGGCACCGCTGCCGCTGACCGCGGTGTCGGTGGCGCGCCCGGTTTCCGGAGCGGCCGGCGTCTCCGCGGTGGTGCCGGGCAGCGTTCTGCCGGTGACGTTCCACGGCAAGCCCTCGACGGTGGTCCCCCAGGGCGCCCAGGTGGTGTCCGACCCGCTGCCCTTCCCGGTGCGAACCCTGGAGAACATCGCGGTGACGGCGTACCTGGCGCACGGCCAGGCGTCTACCTCGATCACCTCGCACCCCGGCTCGCGCACGACGTCGTACCTGCTGGCGGGCAACCACGTCTCCGACACCGAACTGCCGGGCGCGACGCCGGTCGACCACTGGTACTTCCTCAGCGGCATCGAGGTGCTGTCCCCGGCGTCCGCGGTGGCGGTGATCGGCGACTCCATCTCCGACGGCCGCGGGTCGACGACGAACGGGAACGACCGCTGGCCGAACGTGCTGGCCGCGCGCCTGCACGGCGTTTCGGTGGTGAACCAGGCGGCGGGCGGCAACCGCGTGCTGCAGGACGGCCTCGGCCCGAACGTGCTGGCCCGCCTGGACCGCGACCTGCTGTCCACGAGCGGGGTTTCGTGGGCGATCGTGTTCGAGGGCGTCAACGACATCGGCACGGCCACCCCGGCGGCGGCGCCGGACGTGGCGGCGCAGCTGATCGACGCGTACGACCAGATCCTGGTCCGCGCCCACGCGCAGGACATCCGCGTGTACGGCGCCACGATCACCCCCTTCGGCGGCAACACCGCCTACGACGACCCGGCCCGCGAAGAGGCTCGCCAGCGGGTGAACGCGTGGATCCGCCAGCCGGGCCACTTCGACGCGTTGCTGGACTTCGACAAGGTGGCCCGCGACCCCGCGGCCCCGTCCCGGCTGCTGCCGGCCTACGACGTCGGCGACCACCTGCACCTGAACCCGGCGGGGTACCAGGCGCTCGGTTCGAGCGTTCCTCCCGGCCTTTTCCGGAACGACGGCTAGAAATCGTCAAGCGCCGAAAAGACGACAATTCCAGGACGTGATTTCCGCCGGGTGGTGACTGTTCGCCGAACCCGGTCTGACGGACGGTGATCAGCTCGGCTGGTGCCGGATATCCGTTGGGACACAAGCGAGTCTCGAAGGCAGGGGGCCCGTGACGCAGGTCACGGGCCGCCCCCTATCATGTCGCCGTCTGCTGTCCCCACAGGTAGTCGTCGCTCCCGGAAAGGGAAACCATGTCCGACGTCATCAACAGCATCTTCGGCCGCCCCCAGAACGAAACCACCGGCTCGGGCGAGTACGCCTACGGCGCCGTCGAGCCCGCACCGGAGGTCGCCGAGGCGCCCGCCGAAAGCGCTCCCGAGACCGACGAGGCGGGTGTCCTCGACGAAGTGGATTCCGCACCGGAGAACGAAAGCGCCACGGAAACCGCCGAGGACGAAGCCGTCGACGGCGACCAGGCCGAAGAGGACGCGACCGAGACGAGCGACGAGGACGTCACCGGCACCGACGAGGAGGCGGTCGCCGAGGACACCGAAGACGACGACACGGACGCGAACGCGGCCGAGGACATCGCCGAAGCCGAGCCGATCACCGAGCCGATCGCTGCGCCGGTCGCGGAAGACGAGCCGGTCGTCGAAGCCGTCGCGGCCGAGCCGGTCGCGGACACCGAGCCGGTTGTCACCGAAGCCGCACCGGCCGTGGCGGCTGCGCCGGTGGCCGACGCCGCGCCCGCCGTGGCCCGGCCAGCCGCGGGCAGCCGCGGCAGCACCACGGTGGCGGACGGGGTGGTCGGCAAGATCGTCACGCGGATCGCGAGCCAGGCCGAGGGTGTGCACAGCGTCGCCGGGGACGGCATCACGGTCGAGCTCGCCGACGAGGTCGCCTGGGTCACCATCCCCGTGGTGGTCGAGTTCGGCCACGCGGTCAAGGCGGTGGGCGAGCAGATCCGCGTCGCGGTGATCGACGCCGTCGAGCAGTACCTCGGCCTGGACGTCGAGGTCGTCGACGTCCACGTCACCGACATCCACTTCCCGGAAGCCGGCTGATCCGCGCCGGTGCCCGGCCCCTCGAGGC
>NZ_JBHVXZ010000258.1:0-3410 GCF_042881395.1 Amycolatopsis sp. NPDC058278
CCCCGGGGGAAGCGGCCGGTCCGGCGGTGCTCAGAGGGTTTCGACGACCTGGTCGAAGTCCAGCCGCGGCAGGCGGTCGAACCACGGGTTCTCGCCCGGCTTGCCGACGTTGACCACGACCAGCGAGCGCCACTTCTTGTCCGCGAAGAACTCGTCGTCGACGCCCTGGGCGTCGAAGCCGGTCATCGGGCCGGCGGCCAGCCCGGCGGCGCGGACGCCGATGATGAAGTAGCCGACCTGCAGCAGCGAGTTCAGCTTCGAGAACTCGACGCGGCCCTGCTCGTCGGCGAAGTTGTCCTTGACCCCCGGGTTGTGCGGGAACACCTGGGGGATGTTTTCGTGGAAGTCGACGTCCGCGGCGAGCACGACGGTCAGCGGCGCGGCTTCGGTCTTGTCCCGGTTGCTCGGGGCCATGTGCGGGAGCAGGCGGGCCTTCGCCTCGGCGGTCCGGAGCACCAGCGCGCGCAGCGGCTGGGTGTTCATCGACGTCGGGGCCCACTTGACGAGGTCGTAGATCGCGCGGACCTGCTCCTCGGTCACCGGCTCGGAGCTGAAACTGTTGGCCGTGCGGGCCTCGCGGAACAGCAGGTTCTGGACGTCCGCGGGGAGCTGGAGGGCCTCGGTCTGCTCGGCAAAGGTGGTCATGGGGCTGAGCTTCCTTCCGTTGGGTCGGTACCCCGTGCAACCAGGTTGAGCGTTGAACTATTTCGCCCTCAACTACCTTGCGGCGGTGAAGTGGAGCACAAGCGCAGCGGACCACCGGGGGCGACAGGTCGTCACCCGACCGGGTTATGGGCGCCTTCTCGGGTGCCGGTAACCCGGGCGAACGGCGGCAGCCCGGGTGGCCCGGCCGGCCCGCGTTCCCACGGCGAACAGGGGCACCGGGGCGGCCTGATGGCCCGGCTCGCGCGGATCGCCGTCGCCAGGAGGGCCGGCCGGTAGCCGGGTGCAGCCGTCCCCGTGTCCGTTCGCCCGGGACGTCCGCGGGAAACGGACACGGCCGCCGGCTCCCCGCTGGGGGAGTCGGCGGCCGTGGTGCGCGGCGCGGTGCGAAGACGGGTCAGTAGGCGCCGTGCCCGCCCATCACCGCGCGGAAGGTCTTCCAGAGGATCACCAGGTCCAGGGCGAGCGACCAGTCCTCGACGTAGCGCAGGTCCAGCCGGATGCTCTCCGCCCAGGTGAGGTCGCTGCGCCCGCTGACCTGCCAGAGCCCGGTGAGGCCCGGCTTGACGAGCAGCCGGCGGCGGGCGTCCGGCGGGTACTGCGCGGTCTCCTCCGGCAGCGGCGGCCGCGGGCCGACGAGCGACATCTTCCCGGACACGACGTTGAACAGCTGCGGCACCTCGTCGAGCGAATACCGCCGCAGGAAACCACCCACACGGGTGATACGAGGGTCGCGCTTCATCTTGAAGAGCGGGCCCGCGCCTTCGTTGTCCGCCGCCAGGGTCTGCTTGATCGCGTCGGCGTTGGAGACCATCGTCCGGAACTTGAGCATGGTGAACGTCGCGCCGTCGCGGCCGACGCGGCGCTGGCGGTAGATCACCGGGCCGCGGTCGTTCAGCTTGATGGCGACCGCGATCACGAGCAGCAGCGGGGACAGCAGGGTGAGCAGCAGCGCCGAGCCGCAGCGGTCGACGATCTCCTTCACCACGCGGCGCCCGCCGGTGAACATCGGCGCGGTGACCCGCAGCAGCGGCATGCCGAGCACGCCGGTGACGTTGAGCCGGGGCCCGGCGACCTCCATCAGCACGGGCGCCACGACCATCTCCGCGCCGGTGCCCTCCATGTCCCACGCCAGCCGCTGCAGCCGTTTCGGCGTCCAGTACTGGTCGGCGGTGATGGCCACGACCCGGTAGCCGCCGCGCCGGACGTGCCGGGACAGCTCCTCCAGCCGGCCGACCACCGGGACGCCGTCGATCTCGCCGCTGTCGCGGTCTTCGCCGTGGCCGCTGAACGTGCAGGCCGCCTCGACGCGCCAGCCGACGTGCACTTCCGAGCGGGTGCGGGCGATCAGGTCGGCGACCGTTTCCGGGCTGCCCGCGGCCATCACGGGCAGCAGGCAGAGTCCCTTGGCGCGCTTGCGGTGCAGCACCTGGCGCAGCAGGTAGCGCTGCGGGAAGGCGACCAGCGCGATGGCGGGGACCACGACGAACACCCAGACCTGGACCTCGAGCGCGCCGAACAGCAGGCCGCCCAGCGCGACCAGGACGGCCGCGGTGATGAAGCCGCGGCCGAGCGTGCGGTACTCCTCCGCGCCTTCGCCGAGCACCCGCGAGCTCCAGGCCCGGCTGGCGGGCAGCGAGACGAACACCGCCAGGATGGTGCCGAAAGCGTGCATGTCGTGCGGGGCAACGCGATCGATGACGAACGCGCTGATCGCGATCACCAGCAGCGTGATGAACACATCGCTGCCGATGACCCAGGCTCTGTACCGCGCTTCCCAGGCCGCGGGCCACGCCTTGGCGGACGGGCCCCCGGTGTCGCCGGAGTGGTCGTCCCGCTTGACGGGACGCGGGATGGCCTGGAGGTCGATGTGCGGCGGTGGCTGGCTCACCGTGTACGAAGGCCGCACCGACTCTTCCATCTGATCTCCCGGGAACTGGATCGAGTTGAGCCGCAGGCACGCAGCGTCACCGAAGATGATTTCGCAGAGTCACGGCATCTCAGTGGTCGCGCACAGCCGGCGGCGGCTTCACACGGCAAGTTATCGGCGACTCTCTCGGCAGTGTTACAAGGGATTTCCAGCCACATGCTGCGTGACATCCCCGCCAGAAAATGGCCGGAAGATAACAAGATGAAGACGATCCGTGAGGGGACGTATCCCCCGGAAAACTACGTTCCGTAGCGAAAAGGGTGATGCCCGCACCCGGGTGGACCAAGCACGGCCGAACGGCCCAGCGGGGTCTTCCGGACTCTACTGTGGACACTGCGGGCGCCACATGGTCCACAGTGGACCACGCGGGGCCGGCGGTGGCCGTCGCGCGGACCCGGCAGCCACCCACAGTGACATTCGTCGCTACGCCGTCACGCGCGCCGGTTCTGTCACACGTCGTCGTCGCAGGGCCACGCCGCCGCGGGGCGACGTGAAGTGCCGAGGATCACATCCGGCCTCCCACTGGTGGCGTTCGACAGAAAACCGCCGCGGCGGCACGGTTCGAAGGCAGTTCCGGCGGGCCCCGGCGGCGGGGGCGTGAACCGCTCTCATGAGCTGATACGGCCGATCCGAACGGATCGTTCACTCCGCTTCGGCGGGCTGCCCGGCCCGTTATCCGCCGCTGACGCGAAAAGGCGACCCGACCTGGGGGTCCGGGGGCGTGCCCCCGGCGGGGGCGTGGGGGCGCCGCCCCCCCACGACCACAATAGCCCCGGTGCCCCATTCCCCGAACAAGGCACAACCCCCCAAAATAGTG
>NZ_JBHVXZ010000259.1:0-3377 GCF_042881395.1 Amycolatopsis sp. NPDC058278
CGCCGGTGGAGTGGGGCAGCCGCGTCGAGCTCGAGCTGCGCGGGATCGTCGGACCGGTGAAGTGCCAGCTGGTCGCCGTCCCGGCGACCGGTGCCGAGCGCGTCGTCTCCAGCTGGTCGGTGCCGCCCAAGGGGTTCGGCATCCCCGGCTCGCCCGAGCCGTTGCGGCTGCAGGGCTCGGTCTCCTTGGCGATGGACCAGATCAACCGGTTCGAGGTGCGCGGCGAGGACGGCACCGTCCTCGTCGTCGTCCAGCGCTGAATCTCTTTCTTTTCGGTGAACCGCCGTGACCTGGGTGAATGCGGTCCGGTTGCGCTCTCGTAGATAACGAACAGATAACGGGCCGGTCGCTTTTGAACCTCGGGCCGCTCAGGTCCGTATCCCCCAATGCATCCCCCGATGCATCCCGACAGCCGGAACCGCAAGCATCCCCAACGGGTTCCGTGCGATCTCAAAGCTCAATCAACGGTAGTTCTTGCCCGGGCTGCCGCGCTCATCGGCGCGCGCCCGGAATAACGAACGAGGTGAACTAGTCTATGGCCCGGAATTCTCGGTCCCCCGTGACGGGCAAGCACCGCGTTGCCCGCCGAACCAAGATCGCGATGGGCGCGATCGGCCTGGCGATCGCCGTCGGCGGACTCGCCGTGGCGGTCTCCGCGGGGCGCACGGGCGAAGCCAGCGCGGACCCCGCGGACCCGTCGTTCTTCATCGACATCAACAAGGTTCCCGCCGGCAGCAACGTGAACGCGGCCTTGAAGCAGAAGGGCGCCCAGGGCTCCTTCACCGTCGACTGTGGAACGAACGCGGACGGCTCGCACCACAACCCGGACAACTTCATCGCGCAGCCCGGGATCAAGAACGGCGCCCAGCACCTGCACGACTACGTCGGCAACGTGACGACCGACGCCGATTCGAGCCTCAAGAGCCTGCTCGCCGGCGACACCACCTGCAAGAACGGTGACCAGTCGGCGTACTTCTGGCCCGTGATCCGCGTCGACCGCGAAGACGAGGCGGCCAACCAGAGCAAGAACCAGAAGGCCAAGCAGGAGCAGCAGGGCAAGACCGGCGACGTCCAGCAGGACAAGACCGCGCAGGACGCGAAGGACGCGCAGGACCAGAACCAGCGCGAGCGCCGGGGCCAGGGCGGCGGCCGGACCGGGCTGGGCACCCAGCAGCAGGGTGACCAGAACGACGGTCAGCAGCAGCGCGGTCAGCGCGAACAGCAGCAGAACAACCAGCAGCAGGACCAGAACCAGACCAACCAGAACAAGAACCAGCAGCAGAACCAGCAGCAGGACCAGAACAAGAACCAGCAGAACCAGCAGCAGGACCAGAACAAGAACCAGCAGAACCAGCAGCAGGACCAGAACAAGAACCAGCAGAACCAGCAGCAGGACCAGAACAAGAACCAGCAGAACCAGCAGGGCAAGAACCAGGACCAGAACAAGGGCCAGGCCGCGCAGGAAGAGCTCGGCGGTCCGCAGGGCGCGAACGAAGAGGTCGGCGACAACGACGGCGAGATCATCGAGCCGGAGTCCGCGACGCTGAAGTTCATCGGCGGTGGCGCGCAGAACGTCGTCGCGATGCCGCTCGGCCTGAAGATCCTCTACGGTGACGCCAAGCAGAGCACCAACGGCCCGAAGAACGCCCGGCCGAGCTGGACCTGCACCGGGTTCGAGGACCGGCTGACCGACAAGTACCCGATCTGCCCGCAGGGCAGCAAGGTCGAGCGGATCCACGCCTTCCCGAACTGCTGGGACGGCAAGAACACCGACAGCGCGGACCACCGCAGCCACATCGTGTTCGCCGACCAGCAGGGCAAGTGCCCGCAGGGGTTCAAGAACGTGCCCCAGCTGCAGGTCACCCTGGTGTACGACGTCCCGCAGGACGTCCAGCAGAACAAGCAGTACAAAGTGGACGCGTTCGCCCAGGAAGCGCACAACCCGAAGTCCGACCACGACGACTTCGCGAACGTGATGAGCAAGCAGATCATGGGCCGCCTGGTCAACTGCATCAACTCCGGCAAGGCCTGCGCGGAATAACGCGCCCGGCCAACCTGTATCGCGGGAAGGAGAACTTCCGATGAACCGTGCTCGCCCGGCTGTCGCCGCACCGATCACCGTTGCCGGACTCGCGCTGGTCGCGGCCTGCGGGACCAACCCGTACGCCACCTCCGGTGCCGTCCAGCCGGTGGTGCTCGGGGCGCAGCAGCAGCCGGCGAGCGCGGTCCCGGCCGGCTCCGCGGCCCAGCTGATTTCCTCCACTGTGGACGGACTGGGCACCGTACTGGCCGACGCGGAAGGGCACACGCTCTACCGCTACGCGAAGGACACGGCCAAGCCGTCGAAAGCCACCTGCGCCGGTCCGTGCGCGATGACGTGGCCGCCGCTGGTTTCCGACGTCCCGGTGGTCGCCGCCGGGGTGGACAGCGCGCTGGTCGGCCTGGTCACCCGGCCCGACGGCCGCAAGCAGGTGACGGTCGGCGGCTGGCCGGTCTACCGGTACGCGAAGGACACCGGGCCGGGCATCGCGCTCGGCCGGGCGGCCGCCGCGGACTGGGCGGCGATCGCACCGACGGGGGAGAAGGCGGGCACCGAGCCGCCGACCCTCGGCACGACGGAGATCGACGGCCTCGGGCCGGTCCTCACGGACACCGACGGCCGCACGCTCTACCTCTTCACCAAGGACGGCAAGGACTCCGGAAAGTCCGCTTGCGACGCGGCCTGCGCGCGGAAGTGGCCACCACTGGAGGCCGACGGCCGCACCACCGTCGCCGACGGCATCGACGCCGGACTGGTCGGCCGCATCCGCCGGCCGGACGGCACGAGCCAGGTGACGGTCGGCGGCTGGCCGGTGTACCGGTACGCATCGGACGACGAGCCGGGAGCGGCAACCGGCCACGGCGCGGGCGGCACCTGGTACGCACTGGAACCCAACGGCTGCAAGGCGGACCCGGCTCGCCGGCCGGCGGTCCAGCAGGCAGTGGCAACCTCCTCCGGCGGGTACTGACCCGCCCCACGATCCCCGGCCCGGCGGACACTTCCCTCCACCTCACCCCCCCGTCCGCCGGGCCGGTTGCACCACCCCGAAAACCGCGGGACCTCCTCCCGCACCAGCCCGCGGGACCTCTCCCGCCCCGATCGCGGGACTTGTTCCGCACTCAACCCGCGGGACCTCCTCCCGCACCCGAGCCCCGGCCCGGTGGACGCTTCCCCTCCACCTCACCCCCCCTAGTCCACCGGGCCGGTTGTTTCACCGCAGGAAATCGCGGAACTCGCGTTCCGCACCCCGAGCCCCGGTCCGGTGGACGCTTCCCTCCACCTCACCCCCCCCACCCCGCCGCCCCGGGCGTGGGCCCCGCCCCCCGCGGGGCGCGGC
>NZ_JBHVXZ010000260.1:0-3303 GCF_042881395.1 Amycolatopsis sp. NPDC058278
CGTCCACTCGTCGACGAGGGGATCGCCGGGCTGATCGAACGGATGGCCAGAGAGAACCGTAGCTGGGGCTACAAGAGGATTCAGGGTGAGCTGCTCAAGCTTGGACACCGGGTCGGTGCCTCGACGATCCGGCGGATCCTGAAGCGGGCACGCATACCTCCCGCGCCGGTCCGGCACACCGAAACGACGTGGCGGCAGTTTCTGCGCACGCAGGCATCGACGATGCTGGCGTGCGACTTCTTCCACGTCGACTGCGCGCTTACTCTCAAGCGGGTCTACGTGTTCTTCGTGCTGGAGGTCGGCAGCCGCTGCGTCCACGTCCTGGGCACGACCACGAACCCGGACGGTAGGTGGACCACCCAGCAGATCCGCAACCTCGTGCTGGATCTCGGTAATCGAGTCGCCGAGTTCAGATTCTCATCCGCGACCGGGCCGGCCAGTTCACAGCCTCCTTCGATGTCGTCCTGGCCGACGTGGGCATCGAGACGATCAGGATTCCGCCACGCTGCCCACGGGCGAACTGCTACGCCGAACGGTTCGTGCTCACAGCCAGAACCGAGCTCACCGACCGCATGTTGATCCTCAGCGAGCGGCATCTGCGAGCCGTGCTCGCCGAGTACGTGCGGCATTACAACGGTCGACGGCCGCACCGTTCCCGCGAGCTTCGCCCACCCCGGCCGACCCACCCCGTTGCGAACCTCAACTCACACCGGATCAAGCGACAGCAGGTACTCGGAGGTCTGATCAACGAGTATGAACGGGCGGCGTAGAACTGCTGGTCAGGGCCGGTAACAGACTTATGGAACCCCACAGGTACAACAACCGGCGCCTGCACGGCGAACTCGGACACGTCCCGCGCTCCGAATACGAAGCACTACACGCGATGACCCACCCGGTCGCCGCGGCCCTGGAAACCAACTAATCCAGTCTCCATCAAACCCGGGGCTTGACACCTCAGCCGGCGTCTCCTGCCATTCGACGGTGGCCTTGACCTCATCGCGGATCACACGGTCCAAGTTGTGCAGACGGCCCTCCTCCGCCTCGCCGATGGCCACCAACCTCATGCCCGACGGCGGTAGCACCGAGCCAAGTCCCGTGATCCGCGGGTCGGTGGGGACGGGTACTCCCACTCGCGGCGCCGGGTCGTACCGATCATACGGCAGGTCGAGGTCAGCCTCGTCGGCCACCGTGTACAGCGGCTTCGGCAGGTCCGGAAGCATCGCATCGGCGCCGAGCTGCTGGACAACGCCTTCCAGCACGCCGACGGCCCGGTCCGGCTGCGCCCTCCGGCAACTCCTCGACCCTGCGAAACGACGGTGGCCGCCGCGGACGGCGCCGGGAGCACCCCTGGTCCGTGCCTACGCCACCGGCCGCACCGGCGACGAAGACCCGCCGCCCGAGCGCCGCGTGGCGCTGACCCGCCTGTACGACTTCTACCTGGCCACCGCCGCCGCCGCGATGGACACCCTGCACCCCGCCGAGACGAACCGCCGGCCGCGGAACGACCCGCCGGGTACCGGAGCTGACCGAGCCCGGCCGCGCCCGGGCCTGGCTGGACACCGAACGGGTCGCCCTGGTCGCTGTCGCCGCCCACACCGCGGCCCACGGCTGGCCCGGCCACACCGCCCGGCTGTCCACCACCCTGTTCCGATACCTCAGCAGCGGATACTTCACCGACGCCCTGGCCGTCTTCGGTCGCGCCCGCGACGCGGCCCGGCACGCCGGCGACCCGCAGGCCGAAGCGCAGGCACTGACCAGCCTCGGCGTCATCCAGACGAGCCTGAGCCGCTACCAACCGGCTGCTGAACTGCTCCGCCAGGCCCTGCGGCTGTTCCGGCACGCCGGCGACCAGGCGGGCGAAGCCCGCGCCCTGACCAACCTCGGCGTCGTCGAGGGCACGCTGGGCCACAACCAGCCCGCCGCCGACCACTACGCGCAGGCCGCGGCCCTGTTCCAGCAGACCGGCCACCAAACCGGCGAAGCCCATGCCCTGACCAACCTCGGCGAGACCGAAGGGCAGCTCGGCCGCACCGAGCCGGCCACCGAGCACCTCGCGCAGGCCCTCGCTCTCTTCCGGCGGATCGAGGACCGCACCGGCGAAGCCTGGACATTGAACAGCCTCGGCAAGGTCGAGATGCGACTGGGCCGGTACGCGGCGGCGAGCGAGCACCTCCGGACGGCGCTGGCCCAGTACCGGCAGCTCGCCAACTGCGTCGGCGAGGCCTGGACGCTGAACCACCTCGGCACCGTCCACACCCATCTCGGCCTGGCCACCGGGCAGCCCCAGCAGGCCGTCGCCCTCTTCCGCGAGATCGGCGACCGGAGGGGCGAAGCCAGCGCGCTCAACGGCCTGGGCGAAGCCGACCACGCCGCCGGCCGCCCGGCCGATGCCCTGGCCCACCACTCCGCCGCGCACGCGATCGCGGTCGACCTCGGTCTCCTCGACGAGCAGGCCCGTGCCCACACCGGCCTCGGCAACGCCGAGCACACGCTCGGCAGGGCCGCTCGAGCCCGGCGGCACTACCGGCGCGCGCTGACCCTCTACACCGACCTCGGCATGCCCGAAGCCGACGAGCTCCGCGCCCACCTCGCCACCGACGAACAACGCTGCCGGGCGACCATGCTCGACAGCACCCGGTGATCGCCGGCTCCCACAGACGGAACCCAGGATTCAGCGGGCAAGCTCACCGGATCGGCGCGCCGCCGCGCAGTGGTTCCGGCCGGCGCGGGAGCATGCCATGGCGGCGGCAATGGTGGCCCAGACCAAGGCGCGAGGGCTTGGCGCTGACCGGCCCGGACGGCTTGCTGAAGCTGTTCACCAGGAACGTGCTGGAAACCGCGTTGAACGCCCCTGCCAGCGTCAGCTCATGCCAGATGACCGGGATTATGCCCGTCCAGCTCGCGCTGGACGGGCACGGCGATGTTACTGCTCCCTCCGCATCTGTGAACGAGAGCCAGAGGCGCACGCAGTAGATTGTCGCGGCTAACTCTTGGGGTATAGGTGGCTGAGTTTGACGCGTGCGTCGTCGGTAGTGAACTGCCAGTGAACCTGGCGCCGTTCGGTGTTGATCGTGTGTTGCCAGGCGGCGAGTTCGGTGTTGAGGGTGTCGAGGTCGCTGATGCGGCGGTCGAGGCATTGCCGCGACAGTGCGGATAACTCGATCTCGGCGATGTTGAGCCAGGACCCGTGTTTGGGGGTGTGGTGGATCTCCCGGATCTTGCTGGAGCAGCACGGCGATCCCGCCCGCCACGCGGTGATCCACGGCGATCTGCGTGATCCCGAAGGAGTCTGGGACGCTGTGG
>NZ_JBHVXZ010000261.1:0-3219 GCF_042881395.1 Amycolatopsis sp. NPDC058278
GGGGGGGGGGCTATTATTCTGGGGGTGAGGTGGGTCGCCCCCCCCCCCCGAAGCCCGGTGAGAAGGGCGGGAAGGTGACGGTTACTTGATCGCGGAGCCGGCTTGCCAGTCGGCCCAGGACTTGGACCAGTCGCCGTACAGGTCCCAGACCGGGAGCTGCGGGCCCCCGGAATTGGTGACCTCCACGACGTCGCCCAGGCCCATGTTCTGGAAGAACCACTGGGCGTTCGCGTCGTTCAGGTTGATGCACCCGTGCGACACGTTGGAACTGCCCTGCTGGCCCACGCTGTTCGGGTTCTCGTGGACGAACTCGCCGTCATTCGAGATCCGCTCCGACCACTTCTCGTTCGAGCGGTACGCCTTCGGGTCCGGTGGGCAGACGCCGTACGTGCAGGAATCCATCGTGTAGTTCGCCTGCTTGTCCGAAATCACGTGCGCGCCCAGGTGGGTCGGGGTGGCGTCCTTGCCCATCGAAATCGGCATCGACTTCACCATCTGACCGTTGTGGAAGATCTGCATCTGCTCGCTGTTCCCGTCCGCCTTCGCGATCCAGGAATCGTGCACCTTGTACGTCTCCGTACGATCCTCCGCGCCGAACACCCCGCCGCCGAAATCGACGCCGTAGATCTTCGCCGTCACCTTCAGCGTCGTGCCCGCCTTCCAGTACTCCTTCGGCCGGTAGTGGACGTTCGAGTCGTCGATCCAGTACCAGCTGCCGTCCTGCTTCGGGGTCGACTCCACCGTCAACGCCTTCTCGACCGCCGCCTTGTCCTTGACGGCGACCTTGCCGAAGCTGAACACGATCGGCTGGCCGACGCCGACGCCCGTGCTCGCCACCGCGGACGGCGCCGGGATCAGGTTGGCGTTCGCCTGCTTCTTCGGCGACAGCGTCGTGATCTGGTTGTCCTGCTCGACCGGCTTCCCGTTGGCACCCTGGGCGTGCGCGACGATCTTGTACGTCGTGCCGTAGCCGAGGGGCTCGCTGGACGTCCAGCTCGACCCGTCGGCCGCCAGCTTGCCGGCGACCGTCTTCCCCTTGGCCGTGTTCGTTACCGCCACGTCGAGGAGCTTCCCGTTGGCCGCCTTGACGACGATCGGCGTCGCCGGGTTCACCGCCGCGCCGCCCGCGGGCTCGAACGTCACCGCGACCGGGGTCTCGGACGGCGAGGCGGACCCCGACGACGGCGCCCCACCGGCGGGCGAACCACCGTCGTCACCGGACGAACAGGCGGAAAGCAGCAGTGCTCCGGCAAGGATTCCGGCCACCGAAAGTAAAATCTTCTTGGGGAGCATATTGTCTCTTTTTGGGAATCGGGATCGGCGGGCATTCGTCATCAAAACTACGCGATAGCGATGACGTTCTTACCAGCGGATCGGTGCATCGGCGTGACGTGGATCACGTGATGACGAGTCCGGGTGCGCCGTACAGCCCCGGCCCGCTCACCGACAGCGCGCCGAGGTATTCGCGCGCCGCCGTGTACGCCTCTTCCGCCAGTGTTTCCGTGTGCCCGAAATCCAGCGGGTTCACACGTACCGGGGCGGGCCCCGGGAGGTAGATCACCGGCACCTGCGCGGCCGCCACCGGCGCCTCCAGCACGGCCTGGTTCCGCATGCTGATCATCGCGGTGAACATCATCACCTCGGCGAACGTCCGCGGCGCGCCCGGCAGCTTCCCGGGGAACGCGCAGTCGAGCACCACCAGCGACTTCGCCCCCATGGCGAGGGCCTGTCGCATCGGCACGTTCGCGACGAGCCCGCCGTCGTACAGCAGCTGCCCGTCGTGGGCCACCGGCGGGAAGATACCGGGGATCGCGCAACTCGCCAGGAGCGGCTCGAGCAAGCGCCCGGAGCGGATCAGCAGCGGCTCGGCCGTGTCGACCTGTGTCGTGACGACGCCCAGCGGCAGCGCCAAGTCCTCGAAGCGCGTCGAAGCGCCGAGGTGGTCGGCGATGATCCCGGCCAGGCCGGTGTTGGGGAACAGGTGCGTCTTGCTCTGCGTCAGCGTCCGGACGCGGCTGAGCACGCCGCCGGGGAACGCCTCGGCCCGGGTCATGTGCACCCAGATGTCGTGCAGCCGCGCGAGCGCGTCTTCGCCGGAGCGGGCCAGCACGGCGGCGTTGAGCGAACCGACCGACGTGCCGGTCACGACGTCCGCCGTGAGGCCGGCTTCGGTCAGGGCGCGCAGCATGCCGACCTGCATGGCGCCGAGGCTGCCGCCCCCGCCGAGGACGAAGCCGACCGGCCGGGGGAGATCCGCGAGACTCATACCGCCGAATGTAGTACTCAGGGCACGCGTTCGGGCTCCGGCTCGGGCGTGGCCAGTGCCTTGCGCTTCTTCAGCCGCACCAGGAAGAACACCGCGGCCGCGGCGAGCACGCCGACCACGATCAGGCCGCCTGTGTTCAGGGCGCCTTCGATGCGCTTCGCGGCTTCGCCCAGCGCCGCGCCGATGCTGATGTGGACCAGTGACCAGCAGAACGCGCCCGCCGCGGCGGCCGGCAGGAACTTGCGGAACGCCAGCCCGGACGTCCCGGCCGCGGCGGGTGTCAACGTGCGGATCACCGGCAGGAACCGGGCGAAGAACACCGCCCAGGCACCCCGGCGTTCCAGGACGGCGGTGGCCTTGTCCCAGGCCTCGAGGCCGTACTTGCGGATGAGCTTCGTCTCGCGCAGGCGCGGCCCGAAGCGGCGGCCGATGCCGTAGCCGAGCGCGTCGCCGGCCGTCGCGCAGACGGTGACGACCAGCCACAGGACCAGGAACCGCGGGACGGTGTTCGCCGTCGTCGCGGCGACGAGCAGCCCGGATTCGCCGGGGGCCAGGAAGCCCAGCCCGATCGTGCACTCGGCGAACACCAGGCCGCCGGTCACGGCGACGAGCCCCGGTTCCGGCAGTCCTTGCAACCAGCTGAGGAGGTCCGAAACCAAGGCCATGCCCGCCACTTTACCGATCCTTTAAGGATGGTGGGGTGACGCGCGTCACCTGGCCAGAAGGGACGCGGCTTCCTGTGCCGCGGGACCTTCGGCCGTCAGGTGTCGCAGGTTCTCCGGCAGGACCTCGCCGCGGTGGGCCTTGGTCTGCGCGTAGAGGCGTCCCGCGCGGTACGACGAGCGCACCAGCGGCCCCGCCATCACACCCGCGAAGCCCATCGCTTCCGCGGCGCGAGAGTGCTCGACGAATTCCTCCGGCTTCACCCACCGGTCCACCGGGTGGTGCCGCGG
>NZ_JBHVXZ010000262.1:0-3167 GCF_042881395.1 Amycolatopsis sp. NPDC058278
AAGACCCAGCCACACCCCGGAGCCGGGGGTGGGGGGGGGCGGGGATCTCGTGGGCTGGGGGGTCGACGGGCGCGTTGTCGGCCCCGGGGGCGCGGGGGCGACGACCCGCTGGTCGCTGCTGGAGACGGTCCGGGCGGTCGCCGTGCACGAGCTGGCGGCGAGCGGCGAGGACAGCGGACCGCGGTACGTGCGGTGGGCCGCGGACACCGCCGCCCGGCTGGACACGCGTATCGACCGGCTCCCGCCTGCCGACTTCGACGCGGTCGCCGGCGACCTGCGGCACGCGCTCACCCAGGCGGCGCCGGACGGTACGGCCTATCGGCTCGCGAAGTCGCTCGCCCACCTCAGTTTCGCCCGTGGACTCGTGGTGGCCGCCCGTGAGCACTACCGCACGGCCGCCGGGCTGGCGCCGGGCCCGGCCACCGCGGCCGAGGACCTCGGCACGGCCGCGGCCGTCGCGCTCACGATCTCCGACGGGGAAACCGGCTTCGGGTTGTTGCTGGAGGCGGCCGCCCGTGCCGAGGCTGCGGGGGACAGGACCGCGCAGGCGGTGGCCGTTGCTTCGGCGGTGGTGGCCGCCACCCGGTTCTCGATGTCCTTCACCGACCCGGTTCCGCGTGCTCGGCTGGTCGCGATGCTGGCGGAAGCGACCGCCCTGGCGGACCCGGCCGATGAGCGGTCCGCCGCGGTACTCGCGATGGCACGGGCGTGGGTGTCGGGCCGGACCCCGCTGGATCCGGATCTGGAGCTGTCGCGAGCCGCGGTGGCCGCCTCGCGGCGGTCCGGGGACGTCGCGCTCGTGCTGGGTGCGCTGGACGCGCTGGGCACCGCCCTGGCCAACGCCGGACGGTTGCGCGAGGCCCATCGGCTCTCCGACGAACGGCTCCGGCTGGCCACCACCGCGTCCCGGTACGAGCCCGCGGTCGCGGCCGAGCTGGTCGACCTCTTCCACGTGGCGTCGACTTCCGCACTGGCGGCCGGGGACCTACCGGCCGCCGCCGGCATCGCCGAGCAGGCTGCTCGGGACGACTCCACCGGCACGCGTCCCGCCATCATCGCGCCGAGGCTGATCCGGCTCCACGGCCTGACCGGCCGGTTCGACGAGGCGCTGGCCCAGGCCGAGGTGCTGTGGGACGGCTGGCGGCACGCCACGACGGCCGATGTGGAGTCGGAACTCTCCTCGCTGCGTGGGGACTGGCCGTCCTCGGCCGCGGCGATCGTGGCACTGGTCCACGGCCTGCGCGGCGACGTCCCGGCGTTCGAGGAGTGGCGTTCGCGCGCCCGGCGGATCGCGCACGTCGACGACGCGGCCGGTTCTCTCGCACTGGCGGCGGCCGCCGCATTCACCGACGCCCGGGTCGCCGCGCACACCGGCCGGTACGCCGACGCACCGAGACTGGTCGCCGCCGCGCTCACGTCGTTCCCCGAGAAGTGGTGGCTGGCCTATGCCCACGCGGCCGGGGCGGAGCTGGCGGTGGTCGCGGGGTTGCCCGACGCCGCCGAGCGGCTCGTGGCGGCCGAACCCGCCGAGGCGGAGAACGACTGGGCCGCGGCCTGCCTGGCCCGCGCGAACGCCCGGCACACCGGCGACCCCCGGCTGATGACCGAGGCGGTGACCCGCTGGGAGCGCCTCGGCGCCCGGTTCGAACGCGCCGTCACGCTACTGCTGGTGCCGGACCGAGCCGGAGAAGGACGCACGGAGCTGGCAGCCTTGAGCGTCACGATCCCCGGTGCCCAGTGGATTCAGTAGTGGCCACGGATGTCCTGCGGGCGCCCTGAGGCCAGGCTTGGGGCAACCCGCTGGAGCGGGACACGAAACTCCGAGGAGGAGTCATGGGGAAAGTCATCGTGGGTATGTCGATGTCCCTGGACGGTTTCGTCACCGGGCCGCACGACAGCCGGAAAAGCCCGCTGGGGGAAGGTGGCGAGGTCCTGCACGACTGGCTCGGTCCCACCGCCACGGCCGCCGACCGGGCGGTGCTTCAGGAGATGGCGGACGGGGTCGGGGCGATCCTGATGGGGCGGCGGTCCTATGACTTCTGCGTCGGCGACGGCGGCTGGGGCGACGGCGGTCCGGCCGGCCCGACACCGTGCTTCGTGCTCACCCACCACGCCCCGGACCCCGCGGACGCGCCGAAGGTGTTCACCTTCGTCACCGACGGCATCAACAGCGCCATCGCCAAGGCCCAAGCCGCGGCAGGGGAGCGCACGGTCGGTTTGCACGGCGCCACCGCGGCCCAGCAGGCACTGGCCGCGGGCCTGCTCGACGAGATCCAGGTGCACCTGGTGCCGGTGCTGCTCGGCGGCGGTGTCAGGCTGTTCGACCTGCTCGGCGCCGGCCCGGTCGAGCTGGCCCGCGACCGTGTCATCGAGGCAGGCAGTGGTGTGACCCACCTGCGCTACCGCGTCATCCGGTAGCCAGGGAACCAACCCCGTCAGCGCCAAGGAGGAAGCGATGCGCAACGAGGCGATGGGGCAGTTGGACGTTCTGATCGGGATCGTGGCGGACGACGTTGCGGAACGCGTGGTTCCTGGAGCCGGCCAACCAGGAGGTGCCGGGCTCGGCCACAGCGGAGGCAACGGCCTGAGCGGACGCCGGGTCAGTTCGCCGAGCGGCTTCTCCTGCTGACGCGTGTCGCATCACGAATCGCCTCTCGGCCTTGCAAGCCAGGTCAGGCAGGTTGGGGGAAGGAGCAAGTCGGTGGTTGGTGATCGACCTGGCGCAGGCCTCGGCATGATCGGCGTCTCCGGCGGCGAGCGGCCCCCGCCACCGCGTGCGAGGGCCTCCGCCCTGTTGACGTGCTGAGCGCTGCCCACCGCCGAGATCGTCAACCAACGAGAGGAGGGGTGACGGGCGTGGCCTCGCCGGCCGCGAAGGCGGCTGGGGTGAGACCGGTGCGGTCGCGGAAGAAGCGGCCGAAATTCGCGGGATCGGTGAAGCCGAGATGGACGGCCACGGCCCGGGCGTCCCACTGGGCACCTCCCAGCAGGCGCCGGGCTTCGAGCAGCCGCCGCTCGTTGATGAGTTCACGCACCCCGTTGCCGGTGGCGTCCTGGGCGGCGCGGCTGAGGGTGCGGACCGAACAACCGAGCAGTTCGGCGTAGTCCGCGGCCAGGTGCAGCTCGCGGAAATGCAGCTCCAGGGCATCCACGAACCGTCCGTACGT
>NZ_JBHVXZ010000263.1:0-3040 GCF_042881395.1 Amycolatopsis sp. NPDC058278
GCAGGCCACCGGAATGGTGATGGCCTGCGCCACCGGAGCCAGTGCGACCAGGCCTCCGGTCGCGACGGTGGCCCCGAACAGGGCTCGGGCAATGGTGCGGACGTGTCGCATGACGATTTCTTTCCTGGAGCACAATAGTGGCGGATTGCGGTGCGGGGCGGCAGCAGGAGAATGCCGCGGAGGACGGCCCGATTCGCCGAACGGGACGCGTGAGTCGGCCCACGAAAAGACCTCGGCTCGTGATCTGCGTCGCTGTCGTGGCGGGCAGGCCAGGTACCGAGGTCCGGGGTAACGGAAGATACCCTATCGCCGGCCGCCGGACGATGGATACCCCAGGCCCCCGAATGGCGGTACGCAAAGTGGTTCATCTGCCATATCTGCACCGATTTACTGGTTTACGGGCTCGTACTTCTGCGCGATTAATCGAATTCAATGGAATTCGATGGTTTTCTCCGGATTCGGCTCTCGCATCGGGGGATATCCTCGCAGAGGAGTGAACTATCGCCTTTTCGTTGCCAAGTGTCCGCGACGGGGCGAGTGTGGGGCTTGGGAGTGCCGACGGACCCTGCCCCGGATATTCGGTACGAAATGCCATCGGCAAAGTGGTTGTCAGCTGCACTCCCGGTTCCGTGGCTTCAGCCCGGATCCACTCAACGCCATGAAGGTTTTCCCATGAGATCAAGCGCACGCACCACTACGGCTCGTCGAACCCGTACCGGCCTCATTGGACTGGGTACCGCCGCGGGGTTCGCCTTGATCGTCCCTGGCGCGGCCCACGCCGATCCGGTCGGCTGCACCCGCGTCTTCAACGGTTCCGGTGACACCGTCACCTGTACCGCCGGCATTGCCGCCGGGCAGATCCTCACCGGTACCGCCGGCAACGACGTCGTCACCGTCACCGGTGGGCCCATGAGCGGCACCATCGACGCCTTGGCCGGCAACGACACGGTCACCATGACCGGCACGGCGGGCACCACCGGCGCTCCCGGCGGCGCGGGTGGGTCCGGCACGAGTACCAGCCCGGCCGGATTCGCCGGCGGCGCCGGCGCGGCAGGCGGCGTAGGTGGCCCCGCGCTGAGCAGCACCGGGACGGTCAACGGCGGGGACGGCGCCGACAGCGTCACCGTCGCCGGTGGCGCCGGTGGGACCGGCGGACTCGGCGGCACCGGCGGAGCCGGAGTCCTCGGCGGAGCGGGCGGTGCCGGTGGAGTCGGCGGCGCGGGCGGAGCGGGCGGCCAGGCCGGCGTCGGCGCCATCCACGGCGGCCTCGGCAACGACACGGTGAAGGTCACCGGTGGCAAGGGCGGCGCCAGTGGCGCCGGCGCGCTCGGTGGCCCGAGCGGACCCAGCGCCGGTACCGGTGGCGTCGGCGGCGTCGGGGGCGCAGGCGGCGTGGGCGGTATCGGTCTCGGCAGTTCGGGGATCGTCAGCGGTGACGACGGTCTCGACGGCATCACCCTGGCCGGTGGCGCCGGAGCCAACGGCAGCGCGGGCGGAAACGCCGGCGCGGGTCACGGCGGTGGCGCGGGCGGTTTCGGCGGCGTCGGCGGAGCGGGCGGGATCGGCAGTGCCGGTTCCGTCACCGGCGATGCGGGCAATGACACCTTGAAGGTCGACGGCGGGGCCGGTGGCCTCGGCGGGACGGCGGGCAACGGCGGCAACGGCGTCGGCGGTGGCCAGATCGGTGGCGCCGGTGGCGGTGGCGGTGCCGGTGGCGCCGGCGGTGTCGGCAACAGCGGGACCGTCAACGGCGGCCTCGGCGACGACAGCCTCACCGTGACCGGTGGCAACGGCGCCAATGGCGGCACCGGTGGTGGCGGCGGCAACGGCTGCGACCCGGCCGCCGGCGGCGCTGGTGGCGCCGGCGGGACTCTCGGTGCGGGTGGTGTCGGCAGCTCCGGCACCGTGGCCGGTGGCGGCGGCACCGACGCCCTCATGACGGCGAACGGCATCCCCGGGCTCAACGGCGCGGGCGGCCTCGCCGGCTTCACGGTCGTGTGCATCTGACACGACTCTCGCTGAACCCAGCCCGGTAGGGCGGCTCCGGCCGTCCCTACCGGGCTCGTTCCAAGAGGGCGACCGTGCCCGGGCGTCCCGGGACGCGGCCGGACCGGAGCGTGGGTGTGGCCGGCACGGGCGTAAGGTGCAGGTATCGCCCCGGACCTCGGCGCATTCGGTGAAGCCGGGACCCGAAGCCGGAATTTCGAGCGAGTCCTGACTTTCTCGTCTGTTCGTCGGACCGCGCCCTGTGGTCGGCCAGCTGCAAAAGGAGATCCCGGTATGTCGAAAATCGATGTCGAAGCAGGCGTCGCCGTCACGGAAATCGGCGATTCGGTGCTGCCCGCCTGTGCGTCGTGCCCCCATTCAGCGGAATCGCACGACGTGATCGCGCGCCGATTCTGCGCGGCGACGCAGGCGGGCACGTTCAACCGCGGCTGCGTGTGCGCCGTTGAGTCGGAGAAAGCGGTGACCCCGGCAATGCGTGTCTCAAAATGAACGCTTGCGTCAGGAACCCCGCCGGCGGAGTCCACTGCGCTCGCGGGGGCCGGTCGCGGAATTCAGCGCCCTGGTAACCGCGCTCGTCGCGGACTCGGGCCCGGTTGACCGGATCAGCTTCAACCCGGCGATGCGGGAGCCGGCTCCCCGGAAGCTCGCGCTCGAAACCGGTTTGTCACGGCTGGCCGGATTCGTCGGCCTGGATCGGCACGCGATCGTCGTGATCGGACCGCGCGTCCGCCGGTTGAACCTGCTGGTGGTCCCGCCCGAGGCCGATCCGGCGGCGGCGGAGCGAGCACTGGAAGCGGACAGTGCGCCGCCGCGGTGACCCATCTCGGTGCCAGGCGAATCACGGGTGTTTCCGGATTTGTTGCCGGCAGCGGCGCCATCTCCGGTGATGGCGCCGCTGCCGTTCAGTGTCGCCGCTGGTCAGCAGGTGCAGAGGCCGCCGTTGTTGATGCCGGCGACGCCGACGCCGCCGGCGAGGCCGCTGGCACCACTGGGAGTGGTGATGGTGTCGGCCGCGTCGCTGATGGTTCCGGAG
>NZ_JBHVXZ010000264.1:0-2842 GCF_042881395.1 Amycolatopsis sp. NPDC058278
AACGCCGTGGAGAACATCGGGTACGACACCGTCGTGCAGGACCTCGTGCCCCGCCCGTTCCTCGGCCGGGTGTTCGGCACCATCGGCACCGCTGCGCAGCTGGGAGCCGCTTTCGCTTACGCGCTGGGCAGTTTCCTCGTCGGCGTGGCCGGCGCCCGCGCCACCTTCGTCCTCGCCGGCACCGGAACGTTCTTGGTCCTGCTTCTCCTGGTGAAGTCGTTGCCGGATCAGGATGTGCCGTGAAACGCGTCGATCCCTTTGCGCCATGTGGTGGTGAGATCGGCGTCGGGCGGGAACCGGTGGTTCAGCTCCAGAACGACCATGCCGTGCGCGAACGCCCAGAAGGCCCGGGCTTGTTCGAGGTCGCCGCCGGTCGCTTTGAGCAGCGGCATCGCGGCGGCGGCTTCGACGCCGGGTGCGAGCAGGTCGCGGCGCAGGGGTCGTTCGGTCATCAGGCGGTGCAGGTGCGGTTGCCGGTGGGCGAAGTCGCGGTATGCGGCGGCGAGGGAGGCGAGCGGGTCGTCCGACCCGTGGACGGCTTTGGTGAACAGCTCGGCCTGTTCCTCGAAACCCATGGAGATCAAGGCCGCTTCCAATGCCTGCTTGTCGCGGAGGTGCTCATAGATCGAGGAGGCACGTATCCCGATCCGGTCGGCGATGCGACGCATCGACAGCGCGTCGGGCCCTTCCTGTTCAAGCAGCTCGCGGGCGGCTCGCACGATCTCCCGGGCTCGCGGCGCGAGCCGGTCAAGCGTGCGGGATGCCATCGATCGCCCGTGGTCCGAGCGTGTCCGGCAGGGCGCGCATGATCGAACAAACCCCTTTCCGTATGTGCCTAACGGCGTTAGGGTACCAGCCGAACGCCGTTAGGGTCGCCGGCGCGCCCACGCCGGACATCAGGACATTCAGGTGACGAGAAGCGGAGCCAAAGAGTGGCGGAGACAGATATCGCGTACTGCTTGACCAAAGTCGGTCAGGCCGCGAGGGATTGGCGAACGCTCGTGGTCGCGGGATCCGGTACCTGCTCGGCGTCGGCGGCCGAACTCTGGGCGGTGTGGTGCGATCTCGAGCGGTGGCCCGCGTGGTCGCCGATCCACCGGTCGGTGGCGGTCGCCGACGCGGCGTCCTTGTCGGCCGGCAGCTCCTTCGACCAGGAACTCGGGCTGGGGTTTCCGGTCGGTGTCCAGCGCGAGCGAGCGACGTTCGACGAGTTCGAGCCGGATGTCCGCGCGTCGTGGTCCGGCGACAAGAACGGCGTGCGCAGCTGCCACGTGTGGCGGTTCGAGCCGGTATCCGGCGGTGGCACCCGGATCCACAACGTCGAGGTCTTCGTCGGTACGACGATCGGACTGGTCAAGCCGGTGGTGGGGAAGCGGTGGAATCGCCTGTTCCAGGGCGCGGTCGACGGTCTGATCGCGGAAACGGCGGCAACGGCCGAGGTCCGTCCTCATGAGCACTGAGGACCACCGGACGCGGCAGGATCCTCCAGTGCGCACCGAGGTTGCCGCTCCGGACTCCCTCAGCGCGTCGGCGCCGCGGTTCCTGGTCGAAATCATCGCCTGGGTCGCCGCGCCGTGGGCACTGGTCGCGTATTCGATCTGGCTGGCCGTGCTGGCCGACGTGCTGCTGATCGGCCTGCCCACGGTTTTCGGGATGCCCGGGGCGAAGAAGCAGAAGAATCCGGTCTCGATCCCGGCCCGGCCGGCGATCGCCCTCGAACTGTTGCAGCCTGTCGCCGCCTGTTTGGCCGCTTTCGTGGCGTGGCCGCCGGTCGTGGCGTCACTGGTGGCTGCAGTGTCACTCGCAGCCTGTGGCCTTCAGCTTCGCCGCTGGCGCTGGATGCTCGCCCAGCGAACAGGCTCGTGAAGGGATCCCGGCACGCATGACCGGACCGCGATCTTCGACACCGTCGGTCGCTTTCCGTCGACGGCTGCAGGGCCAGGGGCACGCACGCGTGCACCCCGCCTTCGGACCTGGTCAATGCGGTCAGGCGGAAGCCGAGCCGCCTGGACGTAGAGCTCGTCGGGGACGGCGCCCGGCTTCACCTACACCGCGGAGGCACTGCTCGCGGAACCGGACGGGCGAGGCGGCTTCGACCGCAGCCCCTACCTCTACCACCTTCGCTGGTCCGAACCGGGCCGGGTGCGCACCGGCGTGGCCCGGCGGTTCGCCGACCGCGATCTCGCCTCGGTGCGCGGCGAGCACGCGAGCACCGGGCCCGGCCAGATCGGCAGCCGCGATTTCGTGGTGACCGCCCCTTGTCGTTCACGCTCCAGGAGTTCTACAGTCCGGACACGCCTTGGGAAGGCTTCTTCGAACAGTCCACGGAGGACGGTTACCTGGCCGACGCGAGCAGCGTCCCGCGGACGTTTTGCCGAGGTGAGCGCCGGGTCGTTGACCGGCTGGCAAACTACCTCGTGTACTAACGCTGGAGGCCCGGACGCTCCCGCGGGTTTGCGGCGAAGCGCCCCCGCGAAACCCGACCCGGAAGACCTGGTGGCTTTGGCCAACGAGGTGCGTGTCGCGGCTGCCTGGTCACCAGGCGCCGAGCTGCTTCTCGACGCGGCATTGCCCCTTTGAATACGTAGACGTGGGAAATCTCCCGCGTCGCGGTTGGGCTTCGGGGCGTCAGTCAAGCTGCAGGTCCGTGGCAAATTTCAGGGTGGGGTATAGATCAACTCGGTCTCGGACACAGTATTACCCCACGGATCGCGAAACGCGATCTTGAAGCTGGGACGATCGTGGCCTAGTGCCTCGGCAAGGAACGTTGACGTGGTAACCGTGTCGCGTGGACATCCGGGCTGGTGATCGCGAAGCTGGCCGGTGGAGGTGAGTCATGGCG
>NZ_JBHVXZ010000265.1:0-2717 GCF_042881395.1 Amycolatopsis sp. NPDC058278
GGTCTTCTCCATACTGCATACAATCTTCAGTTTGGCAGGAGGCGGTCGACGTGGCCGAGGTGCGCGAACTGCGGGACGTCTACGGACGGCGGTATCGCGTCGGTGAGTCCGACCGGGAATTGCTCGGCCGGCCGCGGGCGTGGATCACCGGGCTCGCCGCGGCGGCCATGCTCGCCGCCGGGGTGCAGCAGTACGGCTTCGGCGCGATCGTGCCGTCGCTGACCCGGACGCCCGGCTGGACGTTCGGCGGGATCGTCCTCGCGCTCGCGGTGTGGGCCGTCTGCCAGGCCGGGGCCGCGTTCCCGGTGGCGTGGCTCCGGGATCGCGGCCTGTTCCCCGCCCCCGCGGCGATGGCGGCCGGCGCGGTCCTGTGCGCCGCCGGGCTCGTGACGCTCGGCCACGCGACCAGCCTGACCGCCGTGTTCCTCGGCTACTCCGTGCTCGGCGGACTCGGCACCGGTCTGGTGTACGCCACGTGCATCGGCGCGGTGCTCGCCTGGTTCCCCGACGCCACCGGCTCCCGCGCGGGCATCGTGAGCGGGGCGTTCGCCTGCGGCAGCGTTCCCTTCGTCGTGCTCGCCGCCGCCCTGCCGGCCGCGCGCCCGGCGCTCTTGGACGTCACCGCCGCCGTCGTGCTCGTCGTCATCGCCGGGTGCGCCGCGCTGCTGCGGTACCCGCCGCGGCACTGGTGGCCCGCCACGCCCGAACCCCGGGCCTGGGCGCTCGACCGGGCGCACAACCGGCGTCCCGCGGTCCGGCACTACCGGCCGGCGGAACTGTTCCGGTGCGGTACGACGCTTTCGCTGTACCTCGTCGTCGTGCTCGCGGCCGCCGTCCTGCTGTTCGACCTGGCCTACCTGGCGACGTTCACCGCCGCGCGCGGCGGGCCCGGGCTCGCTGCGGCCGCACTGGCGCTGCTCGCCGCGGCGACCGGCAGCGGCCGGGTCCTCATCGGACGGTTCGCCGACCGGCTCGGCCGGCACCGGATCCTGCGGTTCGCGCTGCTCGCGGGCGGTGTCGCCCAGTTCGTGCTGTTCTACTCCGGGGCCCACCGGCACCCCACCGGCCTGCTGGTGGGCGTGGTGCTGGCCGGCCTCGGCAACGGCTGCTGCTACACGCTGCTCGTCGGCCTGGTGCGCGAGTACTTCGGCGAGGAGTCGGCGGCGCAGAACTTCGGGATCCTCTACAGCGCCAAGGCCGTGGGTGCCGTGGTGGGGATCGGGCCGGCCGCGCTGGTCGTGACGGCGCACGGGTTCGCCGGCGCGTTCACCGCGGCCGGGGTGCTGAGCCTGGCCGCGGCGGTGCTGTCCGGGCGGCTGTCCCAGCCGGGCCGGCCCAAGTCGCTGCTGCCGGTGGCGTGACGTGGGGCGGATGACCAGCAGGCGGCGGGTGCTGCGCGTCCACGACGGCGGGCACACCACGCGGCCGGACACGCTGACCGTCGAGGAACCCCTGGAGATCCGGGTCGCCGGGAAGCCGTTGACGATCACGATGCGGACACCCGGCGACGACTTCGACCTCGCCGCCGGGTTCCTGCTCGGCGAAGGCGTGGTCCGCGCGGCGGCCGACATCCGGTCGATCCGCTACTGCGCCGGCGCCACGGTCGACGGCGGCAACACCTACAACGTCCTCGATGTCGTGCTCGCGGACGGCGTCGCTCCGCCGGACGCCTCGCTGGAGCGCAACTTCTACACGACGTCCTCGTGCGGCCTGTGCGGCAAGGCGAGCCTGGACGCGGTGCGCACGACGGTCACCTGGCCGATCGCCGGCGACCCGTTCGCGACCGGCCCGGCGACCCTGGCCGGGTTGCCGGCCGAACTCCGTGCGGCGCAACGGGTCTTCGACCGCACCGGCGGCCTCCACGCGGCGGGCTTGTTCGACGCGGACGGGAAGCTGCGGTGCCTGCGCGAAGACGTCGGACGGCACAACGCGGTGGACAAGGTCGTCGGCTCGGCGACCCGGGCCGGCGAGCTCCCGCTGTCCGGGACGGCGCTGATGGTGAGCGGGCGGGCGTCGTTCGAGCTGGTGCAGAAGGCGGCGATGGCCGGGATCCCGTTGCTGGCCGCGGTGTCGGCGCCGTCGTCGCTGGCGGTGGACCTGGCCGCCGAGCTGGGCCTGACGCTGGTCGGTTTCCTGCGCGGGACGTCGATGAACGTCTACACGCGACCGGACCGCCTGGGTCTTCAGCCGAGCTGAGCGAGTACGGCGGCGACGGCGGGGCCGGCATCGGCCCGGTGCACGGCGGCGAGCTGCCACGGAACGCGCCGGCCGAACCGCCGCACGGTGAGTTCGGGAAACCGCGCGGCGGCGGAGGCGGGCAGAAGGC
This sequence comes from Amycolatopsis sp. NPDC058278, assembly GCF_042881395.1. Classification (NCBI taxonomy): domain Bacteria; kingdom Bacillati; phylum Actinomycetota; class Actinomycetes; order Pseudonocardiales; family Pseudonocardiaceae; genus Amycolatopsis; species Amycolatopsis sp. NPDC058278. The sequence continues at coordinate 2,327 of NZ_JBHVXZ010000265.1, forward strand.
AGGCGGCAAGCCCGGCCCGCACGAGCCCGGCGGCCACGCCGAGATCATCGACCTCCAGCGAAACCGGCCGGCGGGGAAAGGCACGGTCGACGGCCTCACGGATCGCCCAGCCCACGGGGAAGTCCACCAGCGACAGCCCGGAGAGATCGGCGGGAGCGGAGCGCGAGCCACCGGGCGCGGTGACGAGGACGAGCTCCTCGGCGACGAGCGGGGTGGCGACCGGTTCGGTGGGTGGCGCGGGGTCGCGGGGTGTGGCGGGGTCGGCCGTGGGGCGGGTTCCGGCGGGTGTGGTGATTGCCGGCTCGGCTGCGGGGTGGCCCGGTGCCCGGACCGCATCGGCCGCCGGCGCGCGGCGGGGGCCCTCGGGGGCTGGGGGCGCCCCGGGCGCCCC
>NZ_JBHVXZ010000266.1:0-2507 GCF_042881395.1 Amycolatopsis sp. NPDC058278
CCGCCGAGGAGCTTCCCCCGCAGGTGCTCGGCGAGCGCCGTGGGCGTCGGGTGGTCGAAGATCAGCGACGCGGGCAGCGACAGCGAAGTCGCCGCGGCGAGCCGGTTGCGCAGTTCCACCGCGGTGAGCGAGTCGAAGCCGAGGGTGCGGAACGCCTGCCCGGCGCTGACCGCGTCCGGATCGGGATGCGCGAGCACCGCGGCGGCCGTGCTCCGGACCAGGCGGAGGAGGAGCTGCCGTTGCTCGGGTTCCGGCCGCCCGGCGAGCTTGTCCGTCAGCGCCGTGCCGGACCCTGGTCCGGCGGCGACGGCGCGGCGGACCGGGGTGCGGACCAGGCCGCGCAACAGGGGATTGACGGCGTCGGCCGAGCTGAGCGCGGCGGTGTCGAGCGAGGCGGGAACGAGCAGCGAATCCGGGGTGCGGAGGGCCGCGTCGAAGAGCGCGAGGCCTTCCTCGGCGGACATCGGTGCCAGCCCTGTTCGGGCGAGCCGGACCCGGTCGGCGGTGTCGAGGTGCGCGGTCATGCCGGTGGCCGGGTTCCACAGGCCCCAGGCGAGGGAGCGAATGCGGGGTTCGTTGTGCGCCAGCGCGTCGAGGAAGGTGTTGGCGGCCGCGTAGCCCGCCTGGCCGGGGGTGCCGAGGACACCCGCGGCGGAGGAGAAGAGGATGAGCGGAACGCCGGTGAGCTCGCTCAGCTGCCAGGCGGCGTCGACCTTGGGCCGGAGGACGGCGTCGAGCTGCTCGGCGGTGAGGTTGTCGACGGTCGCGTCCTCGAGCACGCCGGCGGTGTGGACGACGGCGGTCAGCGGGTGCTCGGCGGGGATGGTGCCGAGCAACCGGACGAGGGCTTCGCGGTCACTGACGTCACAGGCCACGGCGGTGACGCCGGCGTCGGGCCCGAGATCGGTGCCGGTGCCGCGGCGGCTGGCGAGGACGACGTGCCGGACGCCGTGTTCGGTGACGAGGTGGCGCGCGAGGAGGCGGCCGAGCGTGCCGGCGCCGGTGATCAGCACGGTGCCGTCCGGGTCGAGCACCGTCGGCTCACCGGGGACGGCCGGGACGAGCCTGGGCGCGTAGGCGGTTCCGTCTCGCAGCGCGAGTTGCGGATGGCCGAGGGGGAGTGCTGCCGGAACGTCCGTGTCGACGTCGAGGAGGCTGATCCGGCCGGGGTGCTCGGCCTGGGCGCTGCGGACCAGGCCCCACAGCGGCGCTGTCGCGAGGTCCGCTTTGCCGCCGAGACCGACCGCCTCGCGGGTCACGACGACGAGGTGGGTCTTCGCGAACCGGTCGTCGGCGAGCCACTCCTGCAGCTGCCGCACGGTTTGCCGCGTGATCTCGTGGGCCCGGACCGGAACGTCGCCGTCGGCGGCGGGCGGGACGAGGACGGCGGTGTGCTCGCCGCCGAACTCGTCGAGCAACGCCCAGTCCGTGGTGGTCTCCGGACTGACCGCCGACCATTCGACGCGGTACAGCGAGCGCGGCGCCGCGGTGAGCCGCTCACGCGCGACCGGACGCAGCAGCAGCGCGTCCACAGTGGACACCAAAGTGCCTGCCGGATCCGTGGCCGTGATGCCGACAGTGCCGTCGGCGGCACGGGACAGCCGGACGCGGAGGGCGGGCGCGCCGACCGCGTGCAGCGAGGCCCCGCTCCACGAGAACGGCAGCAGGTCCGGTTCGGTTTCGCCGAGGGCACCGAGCACGAGAGGGTGAAGCGCGGCGTCGAACAGCGCCGGGTGCAGGCCGAACCCGCGGGGCTCGACGCCGTCCGGGAGGCGGACGTCGGCGTAGACCTCGTCGCCGCGCCGCCAGACCGCACGCAGGCACCGGAACGCCGGGCCGTATTCGTAACCCTGCCCGGCGAGGCGTTCGTAGGCGCCGGTCAAGTCGAACGGCACGGCACCGGGTGGGGGCCACGCACCGGACGGCGGTTCCGGCGCGGTGGTCTCACCGGTGAGCAGGCCGGTGGCATGGCGGGTCCAGCTGCCGGTGTCGCCTGTGGGACGGGAATAGACACTGATCGGCCGCCGATCCGCTGCGTCGGCCTCCCCGACGAAGAGCTGCAGGGAGACGGCCGATCCGAGCGGAAGCGGAGCTTCGAGCGTGAGATCGGCGACCTGCGGGCAGCCGACCTGGTGCCCGGCGTGGAGGGCGAGCTCGAGGAACGCCGTGCCCGGAAGCAGCACGGTGCCGGCGAAGGCGTGGTCGGCGAGCCACGGGTGCGTGTCCGGGCTCAGCAGCGCGGCGAAGACGACGCCCGCGCCGTCGGCCAGCTCGACCGCGGCGCCGAGCAACGGGTGTCCGGCGGAGCCCAGGCCCGCCGCGGTGACGTCCCCGGACCGGGCCGGGGCGTCCAGCCAGTACCGCTGCCGCTCGAAGGGGTAGGTGGGCAGGTCGACCCGCCGCGCGTCGGGACCGAACACCGCCGCCCAGTCGATTTCCTGGCCGTGGGTGTGGGCGGTGGCGGCGGAGGTGAGGAAGCGGGTGAGGGTTCCTTCGTAGCGTCGGAG
>NZ_JBHVXZ010000267.1:0-2302 GCF_042881395.1 Amycolatopsis sp. NPDC058278
CGGTGCGCACCGCGGTCCCGCGCCGGGTGGTGCGTCCGGGTGAGGAGGGCGACGTCACGGTGTCCGGGGCCGCCCGGCTGGGTATTCCCGCCGGAGATCACTCGCACCTGTGGAGGCCCAGTGCAGCCTTGGCCCGGTTCCCCCTACCCGCTCGGGGCCGATTACGACGGCGTCGGCACCAATTTCGCGCTCTTCTCCGAGGTCGCCGACCGCGTCGACCTGTGCCTGTTCGCCCCGGACGGAACCGAGACCCGGATCCGGCTGCCGGAGGTCGACGGCTTCGTCCACCACGGCTACCTCACCGGTATCGGTCCCGGCCAGGAGTACGGCTTCCGGGTCCACGGGCCGCACGACCCCGCCGGCGGGCTGCGGTGCAACCCCGCCAAGCTGCTGCTCGACCCGTACGCCAAGGCCGTCACCGGCCGGGTGGACTGGGACGAATCCGTGTTCGGCTACCGCTTCGGCCGGCCCGAGGAGCGCAACGACGACGACTCGGCGGCGCACACCGTCCGCGCGGTCGTCGTCAACCCGTACTTCGACTGGGCCAACGACCGGCCGCCGAAGGTGCCGTACAACGAGACCGTCGTCTACGAGGCCCACGTCCGCGGGCTGACCAAGCTCCACCCGGACATCCCGGAGGAGCTGCGGGGGACGTACTCCGGGCTGGCGCACCCGGTGATGATCGAGTACCTGAAGACCCTCGGCGTCACGGCCGTCGAGCTGATGCCGGTCCACCAGTTCCTGCACGACCACGCCCTGACCGAGCGCGGCCTCGCCAACTACTGGGGCTACAACACCATCGCCTACTTCGCGCCGCACAACGAATACGCCGCCTCGATCATGCCCGCGACCCCGGGCAGCGAGGTGCACGAGTTCAAGGCGATGGTGCGGACGCTGCACGAGGCGGGCATCGAGGTCATCCTCGACGTCGTCTACAACCACACCGCCGAGGGCAACCACCTCGGGCCCACGCTGTCCATGCGCGGCATCGACAACCAGGCCTACTACCGGCTGGTCGAGAACGACCCGCAGTACTACATGGACTACACCGGCACCGGGAACTCGCTCAACGTGCGCCAGCCGCACACCCTGCAGCTGATCATGGACTCGCTGCGGTACTGGGTGACCGAGATGCACGTCGACGGCTTCCGGTTCGACCTCGCCGCCACGCTCGCCCGCGAGTTCTACGACGTCGACCGGCTGGCCACGTTCTTCGACCTGGTCCAGCAGGACCCGGTGGTGAGCCAGGTCAAGCTGATCGCCGAACCCTGGGACGTCGGCCCCGGCGGCTACCAGGTCGGCAACTTCCCGCCGCTGTGGACCGAGTGGAACGGCGCCTACCGGGACACCGTCCGCGACTTCTGGCGCGGCGAGCCGGCGACGCTGGGCGAGTTCGCCTCCCGGATCACCGGCTCGTCGGACCTCTACCAGAACGACGGCCGCCGCCCGTTCGCGTCGATCAACTTCGTCACCGCGCACGACGGCTTCACCTTGAACGACCTGGTGTCCTACAACGAAAAGCACAACGAGGCCAACGGCGAGGACGGCCGCGACGGCGCCGACGACAACCGGTCGTGGAACTGCGGCGCGGAAGGCCCGACCGAGGACGAGAAGGTCCTCGACCTGCGCGCCCGCCAGCGCCGGAACCTGATCGCCACCCTGCTGCTGTCGCAGGGCGTGCCGATGCTCCTGCACGGCGACGAGTTCGGCCGCACCCAGCAGGGCAACAACAACGCCTACTGCCAGGACAACGAGCTGTCCTGGGTGGATTGGTCCCTGCTGGAGCGCAACCGCGAGCTGTTCGAGTTCACCTCGGCGGTGGTGGATCTGCGCCACCAGCACCCGGTGTTCCGCCGCCGCCGCTTCTTCGCCGGCCGCCCGATCCGCCGCGGCGACGAGCTGCGCGACATCGCCTGGTTCACCCCGGCGGGCGACGAGATGACCGACCAGGACTGGGAGGCGGGCTTCGGCCGCAGCATCATGGTCTTCCTCAACGGAACGGCGATCCCCGACCTCGACGCCCGCGGGGAGCGCGTGGTGGACGACTCGTTCCTGCTCTGCTTCAACGCCCACGACGACGACATCACGATGACGATCCCCGACGGCGAATACGGCGAGGAGTGGGCGATCGTGCTCGATTCGGCCACCGGCGAGGTGTTCCACCGGTCCGTGGGCGGCGTCCTGGTCGGCGGCGTGGCCGGCGACCGGCTGGCGACCCCGCGCACGGTGCCGGGCAAGGGCACCCTCGTCGTCGGCGGCCGGTCGCTGACCATGCTCTTGCGCACCGGGGAGCAGGCGGGGT
>NZ_JBHVXZ010000268.1:0-2039 GCF_042881395.1 Amycolatopsis sp. NPDC058278
CCATGACTCACCTCCACCGGCCAGCTTCGCGATCACCAGCCCGGATGTCCACGCGACACGGTTACCACGTCAACGTTCCTTGCCGAGGCACTAGGTCGTGCATGCGGTAGCGGATATCGCCATTCGATCCGGCTGTAACGACCTTGACCAGCTGGGCACCGGTGAGGCTCTCCAGGATCTCCTCGGCTTCCAGCAGCGTGCATCCCCACAGCGCGGCCACCGACCAGTCCGGCCAGTCGTCCGCCGGGTGCAGGCCAAGCATGTCAAAAGCCTCCTGCGCCCGCAGCAGTAGGTGCTCGCGGCTCAGGGCCAAACTCGCCTCCACGCTCAGGTCACCGAACGTGAACTCGGCCAGCAGCCGGCCCTCGGCCCGCCGCCGGTCCAGCCGGTTCACCAATGCGGCAAGCGGCCGGGGCTCGGTTACTAGACGCCCGGCCAGAACTCGCAGAGCGAGCGGTAGCCCGACCGACGCACTGGCCAGCTGATGCGCCGGCTGCTCTTCGGTGCGGACCCGATCCGACCCAAGAATCCGGCCCAGCAGCTCCACTGACTCGTCGACGGAGAGTCCGTCCAGTTGGATACGCATGCTGGTCGGCAGACTTCCGAGCGGTGAGCGGCTCGTCACGTACGTGACGCAGTTGACGCCGCCTACCATCAGAGGCCTGACCTGCTGCTCGGTGTCGGCGTTGTCCAAGATGACGGCGGCCCGCTTGCCTGCCATACGCGAACGGAACTCGCGACTGCGCTCGGTCAGCGTCGTTGGAATGACCCGCTCGTCTAGGCCCAGATCTCGTAGCCAGCCGACTAGCACCTGCTCGGGCGGCAACGCGTTCGGGCCATACCCCTGAAGATCCACATAGAGCTGTCCGTCCGGAAAACGCTCCGACTCCTGCTCGACGGCTTGAACAACAAGCGAGGTCTTGCCAACGCCCCCCGGACCGAACACCAGACGTATGTCCGCCGCGCCCTGCCCCGTTGACGCCGAGCGAAGCTGGGAAAGCTCGCGCGTCCGCCCCACGAAGTCGGGAAGGCTCGACGGCAGCTGCCGCAGTGGTAGTGCGGCCGGCGTAGTGCTGGCGGCAGAAGTTGGCGAGCCGACGGCGTTGCCTACTCTGGTCGTGAGCGTCTGCAGGACGACACCGACCGCGCCGGTCCCGGCAAGCACCCACCAAGTCTTGTCCTCCAGCCCGCCGAGCAGGGCACCGACAGCGGACAATCCGATCAGGCACAGCGTGAGGACGAAGTGCTTGAGCTTCTTCGACACGCGTCCTCCCGAGGAGACCCAACCTGCTAGACATAGGACCTTACTAACACTACGAGTGAGTCGATAGTGGCAGAAAGTGTCCACATCTCGTCCGCGTCGGGTATTCCCAGCTCCGTGTAGAGCATGTGAGCTCTTGCTTGGCCCGGCCGTGGTGGACTGCCGAGTGGCCGGGCCTATTCACCGGGCTCGTTCGCCGAGATGTGGCTCGTGGTCGACATCGAGCCGGCGAGAATGATTGCCGGGGTCTGGAAAGGTAAGTCCGGCGCGGTGGACGTTACTGAATGTGTAGCGCAGGGCCGGCCCGGTGATTCCGAGGACCTGCACCAACACCGCGGTCACCGGTCAACCGCGTCGCAGGTGCAAGTGCCCTCCTCGACCGCCGACGGCCCTGCCGATGCCGCGCCAGCAGCGGTCTTCCCACAGGTCAGATCCCTCGTCGAGAGTCGTAGGGCGAGCGTTCAGTCGAGGGCTCGAACTCTAGGCAGGAGCCAGATCGGACCTGCGACGCTCCGTCCGGCTGGCACGCCGTCTCAGCATTGGGCGATCAACCGCTATTGATCATGGACTAGCTATGGAGGCGCAGGTCGGTACCATGCCGGGGGCACACTGTAGATCTGCAAAGTCGCATCGTAGTCGGAAGGCTGCTACGCGTTCATGCGACTTACGCCCTGACATAGGTACCTACGTGACGTGGCCCCCGCGGATGCGGGGGGGGGCCCCGCTCGGTTGCGAAGTCACGCGGGCCCCAAGCCGCCAGCACCAAGGGAAAGTCGGG
>NZ_JBHVXZ010000269.1:0-1906 GCF_042881395.1 Amycolatopsis sp. NPDC058278
GGGGGGGGGGGGTGCGGCCCCGGGGGGGGTTGTTGTCTGGGGGGGGGGCGGGCGGGCCGCCTTTGGTGTGTGGGGGCGGCCCCCCCCCGCGGCCTGGTGGCGGTCAGCCGGTGACGGTGACGTGGCCGGGTTTGGGCTGAGGCTTGGGGGCGGTCCGGTCACCCGGGTTGTCGCCCTGCTGGTGCCGCTGGCCCGGCACACCCGGCCAGGAGGTCCCGGGGGCGCCGGGCTTGTGCGTCGGTGCGGGGTGGGTGCCGGTGGGCGGGTTGCCCGTCGTGGGCGGCGGGGTGCCGGCGCCGCAGCTGACCGTCGCCACTGTCACCGTGATTGCCATGCCTGCGGCCGGCTTGTTGGGTGCGCCGGACTCGTTTGTGCGGGCGGGGGCGGTGCTGGTGGTCACGGTGATGACCCCGGCGGTGCCGTGGCCGCCGGGTGCGACCTTGAGGTTGCCGCTGCCGCCCTTGGGGGCGCTGGTGGTGATGGCGCCGTTGCGGCAGGTCGCGGTGAACGGCCCAACTGTGGTCCCGCCGACCCGGACGGAGGCGACCTTGGCTTCGGCGAACCCCGCGCCGGCCTGCAGGCTGATGCCGCTGGCCACGACGGCGCCACTGGGGGTGGAGACCGAGCCGCCGGCGGAGGTGATTGCTCCGCTGCTGGACACGCTCGGCCGTGGGGGCTTGATGGTTTCACCGCCGGAGACAGAGATCCCGGTCGCCGTCGACGTCGTCACAGCGGCCGCGAGGGCGGGCGGCGCGGCGGTCGCCGGAGTGCAGCTGGACGCGAGGGTGGTGAGGGTGCCGACGAGGAGCACGCCGGCTCCGACGGCGGCGAGTGCGGTGCGAGTGGTGTTCATGGCAAGTCTCCGAAAAGTGTTGGTGTGATCGGGTTAGCGGGTGAGAACCGGGGTGCCGATGGGCACCGGATCGATGGGGTTGGTGAAGGTGGTGAGGGCGTCGGCGGGAACGCGGATGCATCCGTCGCTGGACGGGCGTCCGAATACGTCGGTGGTGGGCCAGCCGTGGATGCCGGTGGTGCCGGGCCCGCCGCCGTAGGTCGAATAGGTCGTCGAGTGGATCCCGAGCGGGAAGATCACCGGGCTGAACTTCTGCTTCGCGTCGGTCATCGAGGCAAGCACGAACGTCCGCCCCGCCGGGGTCGGTGCCGCCGCGGTGCCGACGCCGACGCTCCAGGTGCCGACCTGCTGATGGTCGCGATACAGCGTGAGCCGGAACGCGGCCCGGTCGATGACGATCCGGTCGGTCGTCCACCGGGTCGTGAGCGTGCCGTTCTGGGTGGAGAGCCATCCGGTGGAGCCGTTGGGACGTGACGGCAGCAGCGCTTGCACCCAGCCCGGTTCCTCGGCGATCACCGGAACCCACGTGTCGGACCCGAGCTGTGTGGTCGGCAGGGCCGCGATGGCCGAACCGCCCGGCTGTCCGTACACCGGCACCGGCTCGGTCGGATGCACGAGTTGCCCGTCCGGGACCTCGTCTGCGGTCGCGTCCTGCGGAGCGGCCGGGATGGTGCCGAAGGTGCTGGCCTCGGGCAGGCCAGCAAGGTTCGGGATAGCGCGGGCGGCCACGACCGGGGCGTGCAGTTCGGCCCCCAGTTCGACCGGCTCGGTGCCGCGGGCGCCGTCGGCTGAGGGCTGCGACGGTGCGAGGAGTGCGCCTGCGGTGCCGACCAGCGCGATCCCGGTCATCCAGAGCGCGAGCATCCGCCACCGATTCGGCGCCGGCTGTGGCGTCTCGGACATGGACAGTCCTTCCTCAAGGTCGTTGGAGGTCGCGGTGGGGGGGCGCCCCGTTTGTGGGGGCCCCCCCCCGCAAAAAATTTGTTTTTAAGGGGGGGTAGGGGGTTTATACCGGGCGGGGGGGTTGGGGGGCCCGGTGGGTTTGAGAAACGC
>NZ_JBHVXZ010000270.1:0-1841 GCF_042881395.1 Amycolatopsis sp. NPDC058278
GTGGATATCCACTGTGGACCACCAACGGGTCAGCTGCGGGTCCGGGTTTCCCGGACGTCCGAGGTCCGCTCGGCCAGTTCCCACTCCGCGGCGTCGGACGCGGCCGTGGCGGCCTCCGCCGGCGTGCCGCCGTGCAGCAGCCGCGCCACTTCGCCGCGCAGGGTCACGAACTCGGCCGACTCGCGCGTGGTGATCTGGTCCCGCGCGGCGGGCAAGCCCACCGGCAGGTCCGCCACGATCGACGCCGGTGACTTCGACAGCACCAGCACGCGGTCGGACAGGTACACGCTCTCGTCGATGTCGTGGGTGACGACCAGGACCGTGCTGCCCTGCTCGCGCTGCACGCGCCGGGTCAGGTCCTCGAGCTCGAAGCGCGTCTGGGCGTCGACCGAGGCGAACGGCTCGTCCATCAGCAGCAGCGCCGGGCGGCTGGCCAGCGCGCGGGCGATCGACACCCGCTGCTGCATGCCGCCGGACAGCTGCCACGGGTACTTGCCGCCGACGTCCGACAAGCCCACGTGGGACAGCGCTTCGGCCGCCCGTTCACGACGTTCCGCGCGCGAGATCGGCCGCCACCGCAACGGGAACTCGACGTTCTTCTGCACCGAAAGCCAGGGGAACAGCGAACGGCTGTAGTCCTGGAACACGACGGCCAGGTCGTCCGGGACTCCGGAGACGCGGTCGCCGTGCAGGCTGACCGTGCCGTCGGTGGGCGGGGTCAGCCCGGCGATGCAGCGCAGCAGCGTCGACTTCCCGCAGCCGGACGGGCCGACGATGCTGGCCAGCTGCCCGGCTTCGACGGTGAAAGAAAGGTTGTTCACCGCGGTGTGGGCCTTGGCCCCGCTGCCGTAGGTGTGACTGAGGCCGGAAACTTCGAGCATGGTGGACATGGGAGAGGCCTTTCCAGCGTCAGTCGCGGCCGAGACGGGTCGGCTGCCAGGCCAGCACCCGCCGTTCCGCGGCCAGGAAGATCGTGTTGAAGACGTAGCCGAGGATGCCCAGCAGCACCAGCCACGACCACATGGTCGGGAACTCGAAGTCCTGCTGGGCGTTCAGCAGCGACCGGCCGATGCCGTTGTACGCGCCGACGAGCTCGGAGACGACCATCAGCAGCAGCGAGATCGACAGGCTCACCCGCAGCCCGGCGAAGATCTTCGGCGCCGCCGACGGCAGGACGACCATGCCGAGCCAGTACGCCTTGGGCGTGCGGAACGACCGCGCCGTCTCCACCTTCACCTGGTCGACCGAGCGGACGCCGTCGACGGTGTTGAGCAGCACCGGCCACACCGCGCCGAAGATGATCGACCCGATCTGCATGCCCGAGCTCAGCCCGAACAGCACCGCGAACACCGGGATCAAGGTGGGTGGCGGGATCGAGCGGAAGAACGCGAACAGCGGGCCGACGTAGTCCATCGCCGTCGCCGACCGGCCGAGGAGCACGCCGATGACGATGCCGACGAGCGCGGCCAGTGCCCAGCCGCCGAGCGTCCGGCCGAGACTGGGGAACACGTTGTCGAACACGGCGTCGGTGAGGAACAGGTGCGACGCGGGCCCGGTGAACCACAGCTTCGCGGCGGTGCCCGCGATCTCCGACGGCGGGGGGAAGAACTTGCTGCCGCCGGCCCGGGCGGCGAACTCCCAGCCGACCACCAGGATCGCGAACAGCAGCCAGTTGCGCAGGACCGTGGCGGCACCGCGCGCGGCGCGCCGGCCCACCCGGCCCGAAAGGGTCGCCGCGGTCACGCGATCGCCTCCCGGTCCACCGAGCTCCACCGGAACAGCCGCTTGCCGAGCTGTTCGAGGCCCTCGTTGATCAGGTAGCCCAGCGTCCCGGCGACCAC
>NZ_JBHVXZ010000271.1:0-1839 GCF_042881395.1 Amycolatopsis sp. NPDC058278
CGTAATAGCTCACTGGTCAAGTGGTCCTGCGCCGACAATGTAGCGGGGCTTAAGCACACCGCCGAAGCTGTGTCATTCATGCGTTACATCGGCTTCACTCCTTGAGGGTGTTGTCTAGTGGTATGGATGGGTAGGGGAGCGTCCTGCATCCAGGGAAGCGGCGGCGGAAGCCAGTCGTGGAGGGTGTGGGAGTGAGAATGCAGGCATGAGTAGCGAATGCAGAGTGAGAAACTCTGCCGCCGGATGACCAAGGGTTCCTGGGCCAGGCTAATCCGCCCAGGGTAAGTCGGGACCTAAGGCGAGGCCGACAGGCGTAGTCGATGGACAACGGGTTGATATTCCCGTACCCGAGCATGTGCGCCCATGACGAGGCGTTTGATACTAACCACCCAAAGCCATGGACTGAAGTCTTCGGATGGAGGTTTGTGTGTGGAGCGTGGGACCTGATTTCGTAGTAGTCAAGCGATGGGGTGACGCAGGAAGGTAGCTCCGCCAGGCGATGGTTGTCCTGGTGTAAGCGTGTAGGCCGGAACATAGGCAAATCCGTGTTCCATGAGGCTGAGACGTGATGCGTAGCCGTTTGAGGCGAAGTAGAGTGATCCTATGCTGCCGAGAAAAGCCTCTAGTGAGTGCATGCACGGCCCGTACCCCAAACCAACACAGGTGGTCAGGTAGAGAATACCAAGGCGATCGGGTGAACTGTGGTTAAGGAACTCGGCAAAATGCCCCCGTAACTTCGGGAGAAGGGGGGCCAAACATCCTGAAGCTTCTTGCAAGCTAGGGGTGGGTGGCCGCAGAGACCAGCGGAAAGCGACTGTTTACTAAAAACACAGGTCCATGCGAAGTCGCAAGACGATGTATATGGACTGACGCCTGCCCGGTGCTGGAACGTTAAGAGGACCGGTTAGCCTTTCGGGGCGAAGCTGAGAATTTAAGCGCCAGTAAACGGCGGTGGTAACTATAACCATCCTAAGGTAGCGAAATTCCTTGTCGGGTAAGTTCCGACCTGCACGAATGGCGTAACGACTTTCCGGCTGTCTCAACCACAGGCCCGGCGAAATTGCACTACGAGTAAAGATGCTCGTTACGCGCGGCAGGACGGAAAGACCCCGGGACCTTTACTATAGTTTGGTATTGGTTTTCGGTTCGGCTTGTGTAGGATAGGTGGGAGACTGTGAAGTGGTCACGCTAGTGGCTGTGGAGTCGTTGTTGAAATACCACTCTGGTCGAATTGGGAATCTGAACCTCGGGCCATGATCTGGTTCAGGGACAGTGCCTGATGGGTAGTTTAACTGGGGCGGTTGCCTCCTAAAGAGTAACGGAGGCGCCCAAAGGTTCCCTCAGCCTGGTTGGCAATCAGGTGTTGAGTGCAAGTGCACAAGGGAGCTTGACTGTGAGACAGACATGTCGAGCAGGGACGAAAGTCGGGACTAGTGATCCGGCACCTCCTGGTGGAAGGGGTGTCGCTCAACGGATAAAAGGTACCCCGGGGATAACAGGCTGATCTTGCCCAAGAGTCCATATCGACGGCATGGTTTGGCACCTCGATGTCGGCTCGTCGCATCCTGGGGCCGGAGTAGGTCCCAAGGGTTGGGCTGTTCGCCCATTAAAGCGGCACGCGAGCTGGGTTTAGAACGTCGTGAGACAGTTCGGTCCCTATCCGCCGCGCGCGTAGGATACTTGAGGAAGGCTGTCCCTAGTACGAGAGGACCGGGACGGACGAACCTCTGGTGTGCCAGTTGTTCTGCCAAGGGCATGGCTGGTTGGCCACGTTCGGAAGGGATAACCGCTGAAGGCATCTAAGCGGGAAGCCTGTTCCAAGATGAGGTATCCCACCCC
>NZ_JBHVXZ010000272.1:0-1775 GCF_042881395.1 Amycolatopsis sp. NPDC058278
GGCCCCTCGTGCGCGAGGGGCCCTTCGGGGTCTCAGATGACGGCGCCGTCGTCCTCGGGGGTCCGCGGCGGCAGCCACGAGTTGCCCGGCACGCCCCACTTGTTGGACTTCAGCATCTTCTTCGCGGCGCGCGCGTGCCGCCCGACCAGGCGGTCGAGGTAGATGTACCCGTCCAGGTGATCGGTCTCGTGCTGCAGGCAGCGCGCGAAGTAACCGGTGCCCTCGACCTCGATCGGGTTGCCCTCGATGTCCGAGCCGGTCACCTTCGCCCACTTGGCCCGGCCGGTCGGGTACGACTCGCCGGGTGCCGAGAGGCAGCCCTCCCAGTCGTCGTCCGGGTCCGGCATGGTCTCCGGGATCTCCGACGTCTCGAGCTTCGGGTTGACCACGACGCCCTTGTGCCGCACGCCTTCGTCGTCCGGGCAGTCGTAGACGAACACCCGCAGATCGAGGCCGATCTGGTTGGCCGCGAGGCCGACGCCCTCGGCCGCGTACATCGTCTCGAACATGTCGTCCACGAGCGTGCGCAGCTTCTCGTCGAACTCGGTGATCTCCCGAGTCGGCTGGTGCAGCACGGGTTCGCCGGCGATAACGATGGGGTGGATGGTCACGGCGAGCCAGTTTAGTCGGACCCTTCTGGTAGACCTGCATCAGACCGTGACGCGCCGACGTCGATGCCCACGTCGGCGGCCGCTTCCGTGGTTGAATGGCGCCCGCGGAAGAGCTAGGTCTGATTCGCCATGACGCCCGATTGAGAGGGACTCGGATGGACGCCGCGGAGTCGATGGCTGAGCCGCAGCCGTCGCCGCCGAAGCCCGTGCCCGGCCTGACCGAACGCGAGGTCGAGATCCTCGCCTTCGAGCGCCAATGGTGGCGGCACGCCGGGGCGAAGGAGAACGCCATCCGCGAACGCTTCGACTTGTCTGCGACGCGCTACTACCAGCTGCTCAACAAGCTGCTGGAGAAGCCGGAGGCGATCGAAGCGGACCCGATGCTGGTGAAGCGGCTGCGCAAGACCCGCGCCGCCCGCCAGCGCAAGCGAGGCGCCCGGCGACTGGGGATCGAGCTGAAATGAGTGTGTTTTCGGGAATGTCCCGGCCGATGAAGGCCGCGGGTGTCGCGTTGATCGGCGTGGCGATCATCGCCGCCGTCATCGGCGGCATCTCCGCGCTGGGCGGGGGCAACGGGTCGAACGAAGCCGGGCCGAGCGGCACGTCGACGCAGCCGGGCACGTCCGGCGGGTCGTCGTCGGCGCCACCGTCGACGTCGTCTTCGGCATCGTCGTCGAGCTCGGCGAGCTCTTCGTCGCCCACGCCGCCGTCACCGAGCTCGCCGCCGCCCGGCCAGGCGACGTCGCCCGCCCCCGGTGGCCCCGGCCCCGGCCCCGGTCAGCCGGGCGGTGACCAGCAGGCGTCCAACAAGTGGGTGACCGTCCGGGTGTTCAACAACTCGACGATCAAGGGCCTGGCGGACCGGGCGGCGGAGGACTTCCGCGGGTCCGGGTGGAACGTCAACGAGGTCAGCAACTACTCCCAGGGCATCATCCCGACGACGACGGCGTTCTACCGCCCGGGCACCGACGAGGAAGCCGCGGCCAAGCAGCTCGCGCAGGAGTTCGGCATCAAGGCCGAGCCCCGCTTCGAGGGCATCCAGAGCGCGAGCCCCGGGGTGATCGTCATCGTGACGAAGGAATACCAGTCGGGCCACAAGGGCAGCTGAGCACGTAACCCGCGTGATTGAAGCCGGAACTCACGAGTTCCGGCTTCAATCACGCG
>NZ_JBHVXZ010000274.1:0-1643 GCF_042881395.1 Amycolatopsis sp. NPDC058278
TTATCTTGCACCGGGCGCCGTCCCGGGGGGGTGGGGGGGGGTGCGGGGGGGGGCGGCCCCCGGCGCCCGCCCCGCCCCCCCCGTCCGCGCCGCGGCCAGGTCCGCGGCCGAGTCGGTGATCACCGCGCCCGGGTCGGCGATGTCGGCGGCCGTGACCTCCGAATAGACCTCCGAATACGCCTCCGACGGCGCGGCGGTGGCCGCCGAAGCGACGGTCGCGCCGCCGAAGAGCAGGGCAGCCGACAACGCGGCCGCCTGGCAGATCATTCGCATGGGTGTCTCCCTCAGTAGGCCGGGTCAGGCGTCCCGGCGTCGACGGGGAGAACCCTGCGCGCCGCCGCTACACCGCCACTACACCGCCGCTCTCGCGGGCCCACGACAAAACCGGGACGGTGAAGACGGACGCGCGTGACAAATCCCGGGAAACGAAGTCCCGGGGTGAACGTCGCCACCCTCGGCGCGCCCACCGGTTCCCGGCCCGGCCACCACGCCGGGGCCGCCGGAATCCGTCCGGCGGCCCCGCGTCGATGCCGGAATCCGGCGGCCCGGAACTGCCGGGATCCGCCGGAATCGTTTCCCGCCAACGCAATCCTCCCTTGGTAGGTACCGGATCACCGGGCCGGAAGCGGAGTATTCCGTGCCACCACGTCGAATCGTCACCGGCTGGAGGAGTACTTCGTGAAACCCACCTCAGGAGTCCTGTGTGGACTCGTCGCGCTCTCGGCCGCGGTCGTCGCGCTGCAGGCCCCGGCCGCCGCGGCGGCGGCGCGGACCGATCTCGGGATCACCATGCAGGCGCAGCAGAAGGACCAGTGGTGCTGGGACGCCAGCGGCAACACGATCGCCGGCTACTGGGGATACTCCCTCACCCAGACCCGGTTCTGCCAGATCGCGCACAACGAATCCGGCAGCGACTGCGCCAACAACCAGGGCTACCTGTCCGACCAGCAGCGCGTGTTCCGCTACCTCGGCTTCCCGAACATCGGTACGTACAACTCGGGCGGCCAGACGCTTTCCTTCACCGGCGTCAAAACCCAGATCGACGCCGGGAAGCCGGTCGGCACCCGCATCGGCTGGCGCTCCGGTGGCGGCCACATGCACGTGCTCTACGGATATGACAATTCCGGCGGCGCCACCCGCGTCGAATACGGCGACCCGTGGCCGAACAACAGCCGCTACAACTCGATGAACTACGACACCTACCGCTCGAACAGCCAGTTCCAGTGGACCCACACGCTGTACGGGATCGAGGGATGAGCATGCTGCGGAAAGCGATGGGCGTGGCCGTTCTGGCCGGCGCCGCGATGCTCACCACGGGTGCCGCCGCGAGCGCGGCGGACGGACCGGCCGGGGCGCCGACCGCCGCCGACACCGCGGCCATCGGCCAGGTCACGAGCGGCCCGGCCACGCTCGGCCGCCTCGCCACGACGAAGTTCCCGGGCAGCCACGCGGCCGCGGCGGCGCAGCAGACCGCCGACCCGCGCACGCAGGTGCCGGTCTACGAGCCGACGGCGGCGTTCGTCGCCGGGAAGTCGGACGTGCCCGCCGCCCTCGCCTACGTCGCCGTCCCCGCGCGGACCGGCGACGGCACCGCCGCCACCGTGTGGGCGGAGCGCCAGGGCCCGGCCTGGACCGTCGTCAAC
>NZ_JBHVXZ010000275.1:0-1586 GCF_042881395.1 Amycolatopsis sp. NPDC058278
TCACCTCACCTAAGGAGAACCCCATGCCAGGCAAGGCATCCGAACTGGTGGCAGGCGCCAAGAAGTGGGCCGCCAACTACGGCGACTTCCCCAACGGCGAGGAGGGCGCGATCCTCACGATTCCCCTGCGCGTCCGCGGCGCCTGGGACCGCAACGACCCCGAGCTGCTCGCCGAGGTCTTCACGGACAACGGCAGCATGCTCGTCGGCGACCAGCAGCTCAAGAACCCGGCCGAGGTCCGCGACTACCTGAAGAAGGCCTTCGAAGGCACCTACGCCGGTTCGCGTCTCGTGGAGACCCCGGTCGTCATCCGCAAGCTTTCCGAGGACGTCGCCTTCGCCGTCACCAAGGGCGGGATCGTCCTCGCGGGCGAAACCGAAGTGGCCCCGGAGCGCGAAGTCCGCGCCACCTGGGTGATCGTCAAGGACGGCGGGGACTGGAAGCTCCTCAACCACCAGACCAGCCCGATCGCCGGCTGACCCATCGCCCCACCCGAGGCCCCCTGCTCCTCGAGCAGGGGGCCTCGGCGCGTCCGTCCACCCGAGCACGAGCCGCCGGCCGGGACCGGGGCGGGCATGGGCGAGCCCCCGAGCGCGAAGGAGCGCTCGGGGGCTGGGGAAGCGGATCAGCCCGCGAGGGCGGCGACCGCCTTCTTCCACCGGGTCTGGTCGCGGGCCTCGCGGGGAGACACCACTTCGGCGAAGCGGACGGTTCCCGTCCCGTCGATGAGGAAGGTGCCGCGGTTGGCCATCCCGCCCTGGTCGTTGAAGACGCCGTAGGACTGCGCGACGGCTCCGTGCGGCCAGAAGTCCGACAGGAGGGGGAACGTGAGGCCCTGCCGGTCCGCCCACGCCCCGAGGGTGAACGGCGTGTCCACCGAGACGCCGACGACCTGGACGTTCTCGTCGGTGTAGCCCGCCAGTTCGTCGCGGACCTGGCAGATCTCCCCCTCGCAGATGTGGCTGAACGCGAACGGGTAGAAGACCAGCAGCACCGGCCGGACCCGCCACAGCTCGCTGAGCGTGACCGGTGTCCGGCCGGTGTCGGGGAGCGTGAAGTCCGGCGCCGCCGAACCAGCTTCAACCGTCATGAGACTCCTCCTCATCCCTTGAGCGGGCTGGTCTGGTGCGAGAGCAGCCGGAGCCCGTCGCCGGTCCGCACCACGATCCAGGTGACGCGGACCTGACGCTCGGGGGCCGTCTCGGTCTCGCCCTCGAGCAGGATGCCGCCCTGGCTGATGATCATCGCGGTGGTGTCGTCGAGGAACCGGACGGTCAGCGGCCAGCCGCGGACGCGCGCGCCGCGGAAGTGGCCCTCGAAGCCCGCCTTCATGTACTCGCGGATCTGCTGGCGGCTGGTGAGCTGGTCGTCCTTCATCAGCAGGCTGCCGTTGTCGGTGAAGGTGTCGGCGAAGAAGTCGGCGTCGTTGCGCTCCCAGCCCTCCTGGATGCGCATCGCGACGGTCAGCACGGCCTTCTCGTCGTCGCCGGTGAACTCGCGGTAGTACGAGGTGTCCTCTTCGATGCCCGCGGCGGCCAGGATCGCCGACGCGTCGCCCCACGCTGAAGCCATGGTGATCGTCTCCT
>NZ_JBHVXZ010000276.1:0-1409 GCF_042881395.1 Amycolatopsis sp. NPDC058278
AGGGGACTGTTCCAAGATCGGTGTTTCCGGCCCGACACGCCGGGCCGAGGTCCGGCGGGATGGGCACTGTGAGTGATGACATCGGACCTTGTGAGTCCACGCAAGAGTGAGTCGAAGCCGGCGCGGGAGCTGTCGCCGGAGCAGGCCGCCGCGGCGGCGATGGTGGCCGAGGCGAAGGCCCGCGGGCTGGCGTTGACCGGCCCGGACGGGTTGCTGAAGCTGTTCACCAAGAACGTGCTGGAAACCGCGCTCAACGAGGAGATGACCGAGCACCTCGGTCATGCGAAGAACCAGGCCGACCCGGACCGGGAGTCGACGAACGTGCGCAACGGCACCCGCCCGAAAACGGTGATCTCCGACGCCGCCGGCGAAGTCGACATCAACGTGCCGCGGGACCGGGAGAGCACGTTCGAACCGCAGATCGTGAAGAAGAGGCAACGTCGGCTCACCGAGGTGGACGAGATCGTGTTGTCGCTGTACGCGAAGGGAATGACGACCGGAGAGATTTCTGCGCATTTCGCCGAAATTTATGGTGCTGCGGTGTCGAAGGAGACGATCTCGCGGATCACCGACAAGGTCGTCGCGGAGATGCAGGAGTGGGCCAACCGTCCCCTGGATGCGGTGTATGTGGCCGTGTTCATTGACGCGATCCACGTCAAGGTCCGTGACGGCCAGGTCGCCAACCGGCCCGTCTACGCCGCCATCGGCGTCACCATCGACGGTCACAAGGACGTCCTGGGCCTGTGGATGGGCACCGGCGGCGAGGGTGCGAAGTTCTGGATGAGCGTGCTGATCGACCTGAAGAACCGTGGCGTCCGGGATGTGTTCTTCCTCGTCTGCGATGGCCTCAAAGGCCTGCCCGACGTCGTGGCGAACGTGTGGCCGCAAACCGTCGTGCAAACCTGCATCGTCCATCTGATCCGCAACACTTTCCGGCTCGTGTCCCGGCGGGACTGGGAGGCGGTGAAACGCGACATCAAACCCATCTACACTGCGCCCAGTCCGGACGCCGCCGCGGCAGCTCTCGACGAATTCGAAGAGAAATGGGGCGCGCAGCATGGAGCGGTGATTCGTTTGTGGCGCAACGCTTGGAATGAGTTCACGCCGTTCCTCAACTACGACGTCGAGATCAGGCGCATGATCTGCTCCACGAACGCGATCGAGTCGCTGAACGCCCGCTATCGGCGGGCGGTTCGCGCACGCGGGCATTTCCCGACCGAGCAGTCCGCGATGAAGTGCCTGTACCTTGTAACCCGCAGCCTGGACCCGACCGGGACAGGCCGCGCCCGATGGACGATGCGTTGGAAGCCCGTGATCAACGCGTTCGCCATCACCTTCGGTGACCGCTGGCCGGGAGCCGAAACCTACTGATCAACAACGCCGGAAACACCGATCACGAGATAGGCCCC
>NZ_JBHVXZ010000277.1:0-1403 GCF_042881395.1 Amycolatopsis sp. NPDC058278
CATGGCTCCCCTTTATGTCAAGGGGCGATCCTGGCGGGGGTAGGCTGGGCGGCGGCAGGTTCGGGTTGTGGCTTGTCCGAAGGGCCGGTGTCCGGGGTCAGGCCGGTCACGCTGGATTGCAGAGTCGTCCCCGAGTGCCCTCCCGGACCTGCCGCCTCACGTCTTTTCTGATCGGCGAGCATGCGAGCGTAGACAACGTTCGAAAGCCGTCGTTTAAGGGCGCGCATCGCTTCCATCGACGTCTTGCCCGCCGCCTTCTTCGCGTCGAAATAGACGCGGCCGGCGGTGGGATTGCGGAGCTGGACGACGCTCATGATGTGCAGTGTCCGGTTGATTCTGCGGTTGCCGGCGCGGGACAGGCGGTGTCGTTGTTGTTCGCCGGAGGATGCGTCCAGCGGGGCGGTGCCGTTCCAGGACGCGAACCGGTCCCGGTTGCCGAACCGGTGGATGTCGCCGACGTCGGCCAGCAGCCGAGCGGCGCCGGACGGCCCGATACCGTGCAGGTCGAGCAGAGTGGAGCCACGGGCGACGACCAGCTCGCGGAGATCCTGGTCGGCGGCCTTGATCTTCTTGTCGATGGTCTCCAGTTCGGTGATCAGCTCGACCGCCAGCCGGCGCCGGGTCTTGCCCACCACGTCGCGTGGCTTGATCGTCGCGATGAGCGCGCGTGCTTGCGTCGCGGACAAGAACTTCTTCGCTCCGCCGGGAAACAGCTCCGTGAGCAGCCGGTGGAGGCGGTTGACCGTCTGCGTTCGTGCACGACCGAGTTCGTCACGACGGTCGACGAGCATGGTCAGCACGACCAGCTCGGGGTCGACCTGGACTCGGACCAGGTTCGGGGCACGCAACGCGGCCAGGGCGACGGAGTGCGCGTCGACCGGGTCGGTCTTGCGGCCGTTGCCGGTGGCGAACACCCGCACCTGCGCGGACAACTTCGCCGGCACATCCAGGACCGTCTCGCCGTCATGGACCAGCCGGTGGGCGATATGCCGGCCGACGCCGTTGCAGCCTTCCACCGCCCAGGTCCGCTCGGGGAACCGACGTCCGAACGACAGCATTTCCGCATAACCGGACTGATCAGTACCGAATTTCCCGACCGTGACCACGTCACCGAGTTCGTTGATCACCTCGATCGTAGCCGAGCGTTTATGCGGGTCCATCCCGATAATCACGGGCATACAGTTCTCCTTGCCTCAACGCGTCGATGTCAGCAAGGAGGGCACCGCTACTTCGAGCCGGGCAGACCCCTTTCCAGCCACTCCCCGCACGGTGCTCGGCGAGACGCATGCCATGAGAGAGCCACGCCAATGACACCGGCGGGCAGCCGATTGTGGGAGCGACTCACCGAGCACCTGGACCAGAGTCTGGCCGGACCCGGTCCTGCTGCCCAGTATCAAGTAGCC
>NZ_JBHVXZ010000278.1:0-1377 GCF_042881395.1 Amycolatopsis sp. NPDC058278
TAGCCTCGGGATTTCATGACTTGGTCGGCGACACGGGCCGGTAGTAAGACGGAGTGCCTGTCTCACAGGGCAAACTTGGGATTGCGAAGTCACAAGTAACGCCGGTGGGAAGGCACTCCGTAGGTGAAGCGTAGCGCAGGTCCGTCGCTGGTTCTGGATCCGGTTGGTGAGTCGCTGGTGTCGTCGGCGGGCGGAGTGTTGTTGCGGCAGACCGTGCGATTGTCCGGAGCGCAGCGGACGTTGTCGGCCGCGCTGGCCCCGTGGCGGAGCAGGAAGGCGACACACGATCCCGGCAAGATCTTGTGTGATGTCGCGACCGCGGTCGCGCTGGGTGGGGACTGCGTGGCCGATCTGGCCGTCGTCCGGGCGCAGCCGCAGTTGTTCGGCCCGGTGGCCAGCGATCCGACGGTATCCCGGCTGGTCAGCACGCTCGCCGCGGACATCGATGCTGCGCTGCCCGCGATCCGCGCGGCCCGTGCCCAAGCGCGGGCGGCGGTGTGGGCGCGGCGGCGGCCGCTGGCCGGGCAGCCGGGCACCTGTGACGGCGGGCAGGTAATCGTGGACCTCGACGCGACGCTGGTGACCGCGCATTCAGACAAAGAACACGCCACCGGTACCCACAAACGCGGGTTCGGGTTCGCGCCGATGTGCGCGTTCGTCGACCACGGCGAGCACGGCACCGGGGAAACCTTGCTGGCCCAGCTACGGCCGGGCAACGCCTCACCCTGGAACGCCGGCGACCACATCGACGCCGTCGATCTGGCCCTGGCCCAACTACCCGAGGCCGAACGCGGCCAGGTCCTGATCCGCACCGACTCCGGCGGATGCTCCAAGGCGCTGCTGGCTCATCTGACCGACCTGAGGCTGGAGTACTCGGTCGGGTTCTCCGCGCACGAAACGGTGAAGGCCGCGATCGAGGCGATCCCCGTCCAGGCCTGGCGCGCAGCGATCGACGGCGACGGCAACCCCCGCGAAGGCGCCCAGGTCGCCGAACTCACCGCCTGGATGCCCGCACCGAGCCGCACCAGCAGGCCCGGCCCACAGCACTGGCCCGCCGGGATGCGGGTGATCGCCCGCCGGGAACGCCCGCATCCCGGCGCGCAACTCCGCCTGACCGACCGCGATGGCTGGCGGATCACCTGCTTCGCCACCAACACCCGAGGGCCGGGCTGGACACTGGCCGATCTGGAAGTCCGTCACCGTCAGCGCGCCCGCGCCGAGGACCGCATCCGCGCCCAGAAGGACACCGGGATGCGCAACTTGCCCTTCCACGGCTTTGCACAGAATCAGATCTGGCTCGAGATCGCCGCCCTGGCCGCAGACCTGCTCGCCTGGACCCAGACCTTGGCCTTCGACGAACAGGAACCGGCACGGCGC
>NZ_JBHVXZ010000279.1:0-1371 GCF_042881395.1 Amycolatopsis sp. NPDC058278
TACTCCAGCCGCACTTCGTGATTGATGGCGTGTCTTCGCTGGTAGTGGGCTTGTCGGGCGCGGTGTTGGTGGCGTCGGCGCCAGTGTGACCAGGCCCAGGTGGTGAGGCGGTCGAGTGGGGTGGTGATCAGGTGTGCCAGGAGACGCTTGACCTCGCCCAGCGTGATTGGGATGAGGCCGCTGCCAGGGCTTTTGGGGCTATCGCGGCGGTGACGGCCAGGTAGGTGTGGGCGAGCATGGCCAGGGTGATGTGCCGGTACCAGGCGTCGTAGCGGCGGACCTGGTACTGGTCGAGGCCGACGTCGGTCTTCGCGGTCTGGAAACAGTCTTCGATTGCCCAGCGTGCCCCGGCCACCCGGATCAGCTCCTTGTCGGTTGTTCCCGTTGGGGCGCAACACAAGTAGTAGGCGATTTCGTGCTTGCCTTTGCTGTTGCGGGTCAGTGAGCGGCGGGCCAGCAGCCAGCGTCCCCAGCCGGGCGGGGTGGTGTCGGGGTAGGCAGGCAGCTCGGCGACGGCCCAGTCGAACATCCGTGGTCCTTTGGCGCCGTCGCCGCAGCTGCGGCGTTTCCACGCGTCATCGGGTGCGTGGGCGACGAGCGCGTCGGCACGGGAGGTGCCGGCGACCGCGGGGACGGTCTGGCTGCTGGGCACGGCCACGACGTAGCCGATCCGCCGGTCTTCCAGCCAGCGACGGAATTTCGAGTCGCCGCCGTAGGCTTCGTCGGCGGTGACCCAGGTGGCGGGCACGCCCGCGTCCAGGGCGCGGGCGAGCATCCGCTGGGCGAGCACGGGCTTGGTCGCGAACTCGAGCTCGTCGGGAACCGCGGCTTCGCGGCAGCGTTCCCGATCGGCGGTCCAGGACTTCGGGATGTACAGCTCGCGGTCGATCAGGGTGCGGCCTTTGCTGGTGGCGTAGGCGCAAAACACGCCGAGCTGGCAGTTCTCGATGCGTCCGGCGGTGCCGGAGTACTGGCGTTGCACCCCGGCGGATTTGGTGCCTTTCTTGAGGAATCCGGTCTCGTCCACGATCAGCACACCGTCTCGTTCACCCAGGTGGTTGATCGCGTAGTCGCGGATGTCGTCACGGACGCCGTCGGCGTCCCAGGTTGCGGCGTTGAGCAGGCGTTGCATCCCGTCCGGGGTGATGTCACCGGCGGCCTCAGCCAGTGTCCAGCCGTTCTTGCCGGCCAGCGGCGCCAGCAGGCCACGCACGTAGGCACGGGCCCTGCGTCGAGGTTCCGCCCGATGGAATCGTCCCGCGACCTGCGCAAACAGGTCATCCAACCCGGACACCCAGGCAGCCAGGTCATCATCACTCAGCACAAGATCGATACGCTACACCCTGAGTGTCACGAAGTGCGGCTGGAGTA
>NZ_JBHVXZ010000280.1:0-1327 GCF_042881395.1 Amycolatopsis sp. NPDC058278
CCCTCGCACGCCGGCGCCCCGGGCTGGTTATTTCCTGGACACTGGTCGATGTGGAAAAGGGGCACCGCGAGGTGGACGTGATGTTGCTGGCCGGGACGCGGCCGGAAGCCGTCAAGCTCGCGCCGTTGGCACTGGCACTGGCGGCCCACCCGGTGCTGCGCCCGGTGGTGGTGCACAGCGGCCAGCACCCGGGCATGGTCGAGCAGGCCCTGGAGCCGTTCGGGCTGGCCGTGGACGTGTGGCTCGACGTGCCGCCGCGGGTGACCGGCAGCCAGGCCGAGCTGGTGGCGGGCCTGCTGCCCGCGCTCGACGACGTGCTGCGCCGCCACACCCCGGCCGCGCTGGTGGTCCAGGGCGACACGACGACGACGCTCACCGGCGCGCTGGCGGCGTTCTGGCTGGGCATCCCGGTCGTCCACCTGGAAGCCGGGCTGCGCACCCACGACCTGGCGGCGCCGTTCCCGGAGGAGGGCGCGCGGCAGATGGTGTCCCGCATCGCGGCGCTGCACCTGGCCCCGACGCTCGGCGCGGCGGCGGCCTTGCGCTCGGAAGGCGTGGCCCGGCAGCAGATCGCCGTCACGGGCAACACGGTGGTCGACGCGGTCCTGGAGATCGCGGCCCGCGACCTGCCGGCGCGCGACACGGCGCTGGCGTTGCTGGAGATGGAACTCGCGGAAGCCGGCGAGCGGCTGGTGCTGGTCACCTCGCACCGGCGGGAGTCCTGGGGCGAGCCCCTGGAGCGGACGCTGGCGGCGGTGCAGCTGATCGTGGCCGAGCACCCGGACGTCCAGGTGCTGTTCCCGGCGCACCCCAACCCCCAGGTCCGCGCCCAGGTGGAGGCGGCACTGGCCGGCCTGCCCCGGGTGACGGTGACGGACCCGCTGGAGTACCCGGACCTGGTCCGTGCGTTGCGGCTGGCCGCCCTGGTACTGACGGATTCGGGCGGCATCCAGGAGGAGGCCCCGACGTTCGGCACCCCGGTGGTGGTCCTGCGCGACATCACCGAGCGAGTGGAGGTCGTGGCGGCGGGGTGTGCGTGGCTCGCGGGCACGGACACCGAGCGCATAGCCGACACGGCGGCAAGGCTGCTGAGCGGGGAACTGCGCCCGGCCCAGGTGGGAAACCCTTACGGCGAAGGAAATGCGGCGGCGCTGGCGGTCGCGGCGATCGAGGAGCTGCTGGGCGTACGGGCAGCAGCCCCGGCGGCGGCTTCCTGACGCGCGCGATCACCAAACCCGAGACGACACCCACACCCCCCGCAACCCCGATCCGAAGCCAGAACACGGCCGGCGGCGCCGGGTCAAGGCACGCTTTCCCGCCTTGACCC
>NZ_JBHVXZ010000281.1:0-1310 GCF_042881395.1 Amycolatopsis sp. NPDC058278
ATAACCCGCCCGGGGCGCCGGCGTGCGAGGGGCACACGCCGGCGGCCCGGGGTCACCGTCTCAGTCCCGCGCCTGGGAAAGACGGCGGTTGCGGCGGTGGACGGCGATCAGCGCGACGGTCCCGAGCAGGACCAGGAGCACGCCGAGGGCCAGCCACCAGCCGATGTCGGCGCCGGTGGCGGCGAGGGTGCCGACCCCGCCCCCGGCCACGCCGACGCCCGCGCCCGGCATCTTGTACATCCGGACCTCGCTCAGGCCTGCGCGGAACGGCGGCGGAAGATGCGGGTGCCGACCGGCACCGCGACGGCGCCGAGCAGGCCGAGCCCGATCCACAGCCCCGCGCCCGACGCCAGCGGCATCGGCGGCGCGGCCGGGCCGCAGGTCGCCGACGACACGATCACGTCACCCGAGCCGAGCGCCTTGAGCCCTTCGCCGAGCAGCCGCACGTGGACGGCGTTCACCGTGAGGCTGCCGTCCTTGTTCGCGACCTGCTCGTTCAGGGTGATCGTCGCGACGTTGAGCGCGCCGAGGCCGACCTTGATCTGCGTGTTCGGGGCCGGGCTGGCGTCGACCGCGCCGACGCTGCCGAGGTTCGCGCCGACGAGTTTCGTGCTGCCTTCGACGCCCTTCTGCGTCGCGGTGCACACGGCCTCGACGAGCTTGATGCCGACGTCGCCGAGAGCCGCCTTGAGCAGCGGCAGCGCGACGTCGGCGGTGCTCGCCTTCGCCGTCACCGCACCGGAATTCTCGTCGCGCTCGGCCGCGGTGTTGATCGCGCCGGCGGTGAGGACGCCGGTGAGGTCGACCTTCGCCAGGCTGCCGCTCGTCGGGCCCGCGGTGTTCGCGGCCGCGAACGGACCGGCCTTCACCGCGTTCTGGCCGAGCAGCTTGACGTCGACCTTGACGCCGTACGCGGATCCGTCGCCGGGGGCTGCCGAAGCGGGGGCCGCGCCGGCGAGCACGACGCTCGCCACGACCGCGGCGAGCAGCCCGCCACGGCGCACGAGGGAGCTCTTCATCAAGTGGTCCTCCGAATTCGCTGGATTTGTCGGGGGTGCGTGACGGCGGCGCGGATCGACCCGGCTTGCCAGAACTCGACACGCGGATCGACTATCGCGAAGACCGGGCCGAATAGCACACAAAATTTTCCGAATCACCGGATCGGGTAAGGCTCGGCGCCGTTTCCGCTGGTCGTTTTCGTATCACTCGAACGGCGTAACAAGTTTGGCCGGGGTTCAACCGATTGGGGCGGGGGGTGTGACCCCCCCCGGGGGGAGACCCCGCGCCCCAATGAAAAAGCGCCCCGGGGC
>NZ_JBHVXZ010000282.1:0-1245 GCF_042881395.1 Amycolatopsis sp. NPDC058278
AACGCCCGGTCCCATTCCGAACCCGGAAGCTAAGCCTGACAGCGCCGATGGTACTGCAACCGAAGGGTTGTGGGAGAGTAGGACACCGCCGAACTTACCTTCCGTACGGCCCGTTAGGATAGCCAGTTGGCTGCCCTGACGGGCCGTACGCGTATGTCCAGAACAAGATTTTTTCCATGGCAGGAGGCCAGGTGTCCGAGTTCGGTCGACGAGACTCAAGCGATGATGGGTCCGGCCGGTCGGCACGCCGGGACGAAGGCTCCCGGGGCCGGTCGGACGGATCCGGGGGAGACCGGCGCGGCGCGCGGCAGGACCGCGGCGGCCGCGACAGCACTCACCAGGGACGGCCGCGCCGTGACGACCGCGGGGTCCGCGGCGGCGGCAAGCCCTTCCGCGGCGGCGACGGGCCCCGCGACCGCGACCAGCGCGGAGGAACCGCAGGTCAGAGCCGCACCGGCGGCCGGAGCTTCAGCGACCGTGACGACCGCAAGGGCGGTTACGGCAACCGCGACTCCGGCAGCCGGCCGGGAGGCAGCCGCTTCTCCGACGGCCCCAGCCGCTCCGGCGGCGGCCGCTCCGACGACCGTGGCGTCGGCCGGCCGGGCAGCCGGTACGAAGACCGGGGCAACAGCCGTTCGGGCACCCGCAACGACAGCTCGGGCCGTGGCTACGAAGACCGGGGCGGCCGGCCGCAGGGCAAGTCGTCCTACGGCGACCGCAAGCCCCGCTGGGAGGACCGCGGCGGTTCCGGCCGCCGCGACGACGACCGCGGCAGCCGCCCGGGAGGCTTCCGTTCGGACGACCGCGGCCGCAGCGGACACGACCGCGACGATTCGCGCGGCGCCCGGACGGGTGGTTTCCGCTCGGGTGGCAGCGACCGACGCGATGACTCCCGTGGTGGTTACCAGCGCCGCGATGACCGCGGCGGCAGCACGGGCGGTTTCCGCTCGGGCGACCGGGACCGTCGCGACGGTTCGAGTGGCGGCTACCAGCGCCGCGACGACGACCGCGGCGCCCGCACCGGCGGCTTCCGCTCCGATGACCGAGGCCGCGGCGGCAGTGACCGCGGTGGCAGCGACCGCGGCGGCAGCACCGGTGGCTTCCGTTCCGATGACCGGAGCCGTGGCGGCAGTGACCGTCGCGATGACCGCGGTGGCAGCACGAGCGGCTTCCGTTCGGATGACCGAGGCCGTGGCGGCAGTGACCGGGGCGGCAGCACGGGTGGCTTCCGCTCCGATGACAAGG
>NZ_JBHVXZ010000283.1:0-1210 GCF_042881395.1 Amycolatopsis sp. NPDC058278
CCTTAATGCCGGACCTAGGGAGTAGGGGCCCCAAATACAAGGGTGGGGCCTCGAACTATTTTTGACCACGCTTTTCGGTCAAAAATAGTTTGGGGTGCCCTTGTATTTGGGGGGACGACCGATACAATTTCGGGGCCACCCACCACCCGCGGACGCAACGAGATCACGGGAAGGTGCCAACGGCCGGTGTGCTCTATCGGTGAGTGGCTGATCAGACGATGCGGTGGCGCCCAGCCCATGGCAGCATGGCCTGCTGACTTGCCGGTATGCTGCTCGTAGCGTTCCGTGGGCTTGCGTAGGCCCTCTGGCGGAGCGTCAGCGGGCCGCCGCGAGTCTTGCAGCTCGTCACTTCGGTGGCGTGGCCCTTCGGGGCTACTGCGGCGGTACCGCGCCCTATTTTCTCGCCCGGTCGCCGGCGACACCACCGTGGTCAATGAGCCCGCGCCCAGCCCGGTGACGTGACCGTCGCGCAGCCGATGTGGCAGATCCGCACCGCAGGCGTGGGTACGCTGGTGGGTGTTACCGCTGCCCTCCCCGCGTGGGAGGTGCGTCATGGATGAACGTCAAGCGGGTGGGTCTCGTCGGAAGCGGCGGTCGTCGGCGGCGTTGGAGCGGCTGGAGTCGGCGCGTCGGCGTCGTGCCGAGCAGTTGGAGCGTGAGCGCGAGAACGAGCGACGTGTGGACGCGGCGCTGGGGCCTTTCGCGGAGGCAACGACAGCGGTCGAGGCGGTGGAGCGTCGGCGCGAGGACCGGGTTGCGGCATTGGCCGCGCAGCTGGAGCGGAAGCTCGCGGAGCTGGAGCGCCAGCGCACGGCGAAGGTCGCGGAGTTCGAGCGGTCGGTTGAGCAGGTGCGTGCGGACGCGGAGATGGAGATCGCGGAGTGGCGGTCGGTGATGGCGAGGTCGGTGGCGCAGATCCGCGGTGCGGAAGTGGGCGCGGCGGAGACGGCGGAGCTGCTGGGTATCTCGCCGAAGCTAGTGACGGCGTTGTCGCGGGAGGCGGTCGAGTCCAGTGCCGACGGTGTGCCAGAGCGTGACGCGGCCGACGCGGGCCCTCGGGAGGAGGCTGGTCCGTCCGCGGCCGTGGTGGCGGGCGTCGAGTCGGTGAGCACCGCAGGTGTCGTGCGCGTCGTCGCCGATGGTGAGCAGGGTTCGGCTGAGCTGGGTGGCTGGCCGGGCGTCGCTGAATGAGGTCGGACACATAAGAGCC
>NZ_JBHVXZ010000284.1:0-1185 GCF_042881395.1 Amycolatopsis sp. NPDC058278
TAGTGCCTCGGCAAGGAACGTTGACGTGGTAACCGTGTCGCGTGGACATCCGGGCTGGTGATCGCGAAGCTGGCCGGTGGAGGTGAGTCATGGCGCGTCAGCCGGAGGTGTTCGCGCGGTCGTTGGAGCCGGAGGAGGCCCAGCGGCTGGTCAAGATCACAAGGTCGACTCGGGACCGGGTGCGGCTGCGACGGTCCGGGATCGTGCTGGCCTCGATGCAGGGCCGGTCGGCACCGGAGATCGCGGTGATGTTCGCCGCGACCGAGGGCTATGTGCGGGAGGTGATCCACGCGTTCAATACCTCGGGGTTCGCGGCGTTGTCCCCAAAATGGAGGGGCGGCCGACCAGCTAAGTTCGGGCCGGCCGCCCGGGATGAGATCTGCCGCATCGCCGCCTGCAAGCCCGCTGAGCTGGGGTTGCCGTTCACCACTTGGAGCCTGGTCAAGCTGGTCGAGTATCTGGCAGAGCACGCCTGGATCAGGGCGAGCACCGAGACCGTCCGCCAGATCCTGCGCCAGGAGGGCGTGTCCTGGCAGGCGACGAAGACCTGGAAAGCCAGCAAGGACCCGGACTTCATCGCGAAGAAGACCCGCATCCTCGACCTCTACGATCACCCGCCCGCCGACGGGCGGGTGATCTGCGTCGATGAGTTCGGGCCACTGAACTTGCAGCCACGTCCCGGCCGCGGCTGGTTCCCGAAGGGTCGTCCGGCGCGGCAGCGTGCCACTTACACCCGCACCAAAGGCATCCGGCACATGTTCGCCGCGCTTGACCTCGCGTCTGGGCAGATGTTCTACCGGTTCCGTGACCGCAAACGCTGGCCGCAGTTCCTCGACTTCTGCAAGCAGCTGCGCCGCCGCTTCCCCGCCGGGAAGCTCTACCTGGTCTGCGACAACTACGGCCCCCACGGCAAAGACGAGGTCACCGCGTGGTGCGCGGACAACGGGATCGAGCTGGTCTACACACCCACCAACGCCTCCTGGCTGAACTGGATCGAGTGCGAGTTCACCGCGATCCGCTACTTCACCCTCGACGGCAGCGACTACCCCAGCCACGCCGCACAAGAGGCCGCGATCGCCGGCTACCTGCGCTGGCGCAACCGCCACTGCCACCCCAAACGCCACTTCGCCGTCAACTCCAAGATCCGCCGCCCCGATTACCTACCCAACGTTGCTTGATGAAGCA
>NZ_JBHVXZ010000285.1:0-1140 GCF_042881395.1 Amycolatopsis sp. NPDC058278
GCTAGTGTCCTGCGCCTGAAGTCCGCTATCTATTTGTAGGATGCGGTGATGGCGGGTCGTGGACGGTCCAAGGTTGAGCTGGTTCTCAGCGATGATGAGCGTGCGACGTTGCTGCGGTGGGAGCGGCGAGCGAAGTCGGCACAAGCTTTGGCGTTGCGGTGCCGGATCGTGCTGGCCTGCGCGGAAGGCTTCTCCAACACCGAGGTCGCGGAGCAGCTCGGGATCCATCGGATGACGGTGGGTAAGTGGCGTTCCCGGTTCGTGGCGCAGCGGTTGGACGGGCTGGTCGACGAGGATCGGCCGGGCCGGCCACCGTCGATCACCCTGGAGAAGGTCGAGGACGTGATCGTGGCAACCCTGGAGCAGGCGCCCCGCAACGCCACGCACTGGTCGCGCGCGTCGATGGCCGAACGGTCCGGATTGTCGCGCTCGACGATAGGACGGATCTGGCAGGACTTCGGGCTCAAGCCTCACCTGGCCGATACCTTCAAACTGTCCACGGATCCGTTGTTTGTGGACAAGGTCGTCGATGTGGTCGGGCTCTATCACCACCCGCCGGAGCGGGCGGTGGTGTTGTGCACCGACGAGAAGAGCCAGGTTCAAGCCCTGGACCGGTCCCAGCCGGTGCTGCCGATGATGCCAGGCATGCCCGAGCGGCGCAGCCACGACTATGTCCGTCACGGCATCACCACTCTGTTCGCGGCGTTCAACACCGCCGATGGCACCGTGATCAGTGAACTGCACCGCCGTCACCGGGCTGCCGAGTTCAAGAAGTTTCTCACCACGATCGACAAGACCGTGCCCGAGGGGCTGGACATCCATCTGATCTGCGACAACTACGGAACCCACAAAACTCCGGCGATCAAGGCATGGCTGGCTAAACACCCCCGGGTGCATATGCATTTCACTCCGACCGGATCCAGCTGGATCAACCAGGTTGAGCGGTGGTTCGCGTTCCTCACCGATCAGCTGATCCGCCGCGGCGTCCACAGAAGCGTTGCCGCACTGGAGAAGGACATCCGCGAGTGGATCAAGGACTGGAACGACAACCCCCGGCCGTTCGTGTGGCGCAAGACTGCTGAGGAGATCATCGACTCGCTCGCACGATATTGCCAACGAATTTCAGGCGCAGGACACTAG